>CANHYZ010000007.1 GCA_947464885.1 Flavobacteriales bacterium | reverse complement strand
ATCACTATTCCATTGAATCCGGGTTCATACACCTATAAGTTTTCTTACGATACATGGACAGGGCAAGAGGAATTAATTCCGGGCAGCCCGTGCACGTTGACAGAGTCTAATTTCACTAACCGTGCGCTTGAGGTAACGGATACAGCCGTTTTAACGAACGTTTGTTGGGGCAGCTGTGAGGCTTGTATCGTTGGTGTTGAGGAAAATG
Organism: Flavobacteriales bacterium; assembly: GCA_947464885.1. Lineage (GTDB taxonomy): Bacteria > Bacteroidota > Bacteroidia > Flavobacteriales_D > Sanyastnellaceae > JAIBBG01. The sequence continues at coordinate 17,626 of CANHYZ010000007.1, read as the reverse complement.
CAGGTTTAGCCTTGCGCGTATTTCCAAACCCTGCCAATGACCGTTTGAATGTTGCTTTGAGTTCAGCCGCAAATGCGGTGGTTAGCATCAAAGACATGACCGGTCGCGTGGTGTTGCAGCAGGCATCTAACCGCAGCTCAATGCTGACATTGGATGTTCAGTCATTGCCAACTGGAACGTATATCGTAGAGATTTCAAGCGAAAATGAACTTCGTCGTCAAGTAGTGCAAATTGTGAAATGAAGATTGATTTGAGTGTAAACAAGAGACCCCGCGCAAGCGGGGTTTTTTGTTGGGCCTTCGACTACGCTCAGGCACCGGCCCTCGACTGCGCTCGGTAAATGCGCACGTGTGATTAGCCTGAATCTTAAGTTGTAATGAGTAAAAGAATGAGAATGAGAATGAGAATGAGAATGAGTGTCCCCCCCCCCTACAATCCTCTAATCCTACAATCCTCTAATCCTACAATCCTACAATCCTAGAAATCAAAAACAAACCCTCTATCGTGATATTTCGCAAATAGCTTGGCGTCGAAACTGTAGAGCTGCGAAGGACGATGTCGAACGTTTTGCTGTGTTTCGGTGAGTTTCTTGAGGAACTTTACGTTCTGTAGTTTTTTGCGGAAGTTGCCTTTGTCAAAGGTGCGTCCAAGGATGGTTTCGAATACATCCTGGAATTCGGTGATGGTGAATTTTTCCGGAATGACACGCGCCCAAATGGGTTCTTCCAGCAGTAAGGTTTTCAGTCGCTCAATCGAGGCGTTCAATATCTCACCGTGGTCGAAGGCCAATTTTGGTACTTTATTCACGCTGTGCCATTTGGTCTGCTTGGCCCAGTGCGCTGCCATGGGATGTATGTCGGAAAGTTCCACAAGCGCCATATAGCCTACAGTGATAACGCGACCCAACGGGTGACGATTAACAGCACCAAAGGTGTGCACTTGCTTCATGCCGATATCATCGACGGATGTCAAGTCATGCAGAACGCGGTGGGCTGCTTTATCTAAATCTTCGTGCGGATAAACAAGATCTCCGGGAAGTGCCCAGAAATTCTCAAAGGGTTCAGCTCCACGTTGAATTAATAATATCTTCAGGTCACCTTGGTGATAGCCAAAAATTACGCAGTCGACTGAAAAGGCAGTCTTGAAGAATGCATCAATGGGAATGGAGTACATATCCTCCGATTGAGTGGCTTTAGGAATCGCCTTAACTACTTTTTCCATGGGTCTAGTGGTTTGCAAAAATAAGCGGGCAACTATAAAACATGATAAATTTCATCTTGTCAATCCAAAAGTATGAGAAAAGTGTTTATCTGCAAGCATTTTGTACAAATAACAATTAGTCTATATTAGCCGCAAACAATTTCCATTATGACATCGAAAATTACTCAAGCTTTTCTTTTCGCTTTGCTTGTTTTATTGAATTACTCAGCAAGCGCGTTCAACGTTACGTTTCGCGTCGACATGAGCCAGCAATCAGGCTTTACAACTCCGGAGGTTAACGGCGGCTTCAACGGCTGGTGCGGTAACTGCTTCCAGATGACAGACGCTGATGGTGACAATATTTGGGAAGCCACTACAGACCTGGCAGCGGGCAATTATGAATATAAATTCTCTGCTGATAATTGGGGTTCACAGGAGTTGTTGATCCCCGGGTCTTCCTGCACAATGACAACAGGTAATTTCACCAACAGAGTGTTGGTTGTTACCGGTGATGTTGTTCTTCCTGTTGTCTGTTGGGGAGCTTGTGTAGATTGCGCAGCCGCTCCCGTATACTACGATATCACCTTTCAAGTGGATATGAACGGACAAACCGGCTTTACCACGCCTGAAGTCAATGGTATATTCAATGGTTGGTGTGGAAACTGCACGCCAATGCAGGATACCAATGGTGATGGTGTTTGGTCAGTTACGGTCTCTCTGCAGCCGGGTACTTATGAATATAAGTTTAGTCATGATGCATGGGGTGGACAGGAGTCGCTGACTCCGGGCTCATCGTGCACTGTAACAACGGGAGAATTCACCAACAGATTAGTTACGGTTTCTCAGGATCAGGTTCTACCTGCTGTCTGTTGGGGTAGTTGCTTGTCATGCGGTGGCCAGCCTGCCACTTATCCTGTGACATTCCAAGTCGATATGCAAAACGTAATGGATGTTACTTCTGTAGAAGTAAATGGCACGTTCAACGGCTGGTGCGGTGCATGCTTTTTGCTAAGCGACAACGATGCTGATGGCATTTGGACCGGTTCAACGGTGCTGGAAGAGGGCAACTATGAATATAAGTTTACTTACAACGGTGGTGCTAACTACGAGGCTTTCGCAGGTGGTGAGTCGTGTACCATGACTACCGGTGAATTCACTAACCGTCTTTTAGAACTAACCGCTGAGACTACTCTTCCGGTGGTATGCTGGGAGAGCTGTGTTGCATGTAATGTTGTCGTGCTTAATCAAATGGCATTGCCTGTTACTTTTGAGGGAACCGCAGTTGAATACGGCCTTCTTGGTTTCGATGGTTCAGAAGATGCAACCATTGTTGTTGATCCTACCGATGCGACCAACATGGTTGCACGAGTGGTGAAGAGCGCAAATGCAGGTGCTTCCTCTGGAGTCACCATTACCGCACCTGCGCAGCTTGGATTTAGCAGCGAAGTGCCATTTACGGTAGATTCAACGACCATGTCGGTTCGCGTTTGGTCACCTGATGCAGGTATTCAAGTGCGTCTGAAAGTGGAAGATCACACCAACCCAACCCGCAGTGTTGAAACGAATGTCGTGACAACGGTTGCCAACGACTGGGAAACATTGGTGTTTGATTTCGCAAATCAATCTAACGGCACGGCCGCTCTGAATCTCGATTTCACGTACGACAAGGCTACAATCTTCTTCAACTTCGGAGTGGACGGAGCAACTGCCGGAGAGAAAACATACTATTTCGATGATGTTGCCTTCGGTGGAGAAGCTGTACAGGTAGTTGAATATGCGGTGACGTTCCAGGTCGATATGCAGAACGTGACAGACTTCACCACGCCGGAAGTAAACGGTTCATTCAATGGCTGGTGCGGAGGTTGTTTCCAATTGAGTGATGCAGACGGTGATAACATCTGGACAGGTACAGCCATGATTCCGGAAGGAGTTTATGAGTACAAGTTTGCTTACGATGCTTGGACCGGTCAGGAATTTTTGTCGGCAGGTTTACCATGCACCATCACCACCTTCGAATTCACCAATCGTACACTTGATGTAGCAGGAGATGTTGTTCTTCCTGTTGTATGTTGGGAAAGTTGCACCGATTGCGCTTCATCACCGGTAAACTATGATGTCACCTTCCAAGTGGATATGAACGGTGTAGTTGGATTTACTACACCTGAAGTCAACGGTACCTTTAATAACTGGTGTGGTAGCTGTTTCCCGATGACCGATGTTGACGGTGATGGTATTTGGGAAGCCACTACATCACTGCAGGAAGGTTCTTATGAGTTCAAATTCAGCCACGATAACTGGTTGGGTTCAGAGCAGTTGACTGCTGGCGATCCATGCACCGTTACCGATGGTACTTTTGTGAACCGTGCTCTGACTGTACAAAGTGATACGATTTTGGCGCCTGTTTGTTGGGCATCATGCGATCCTTGCTCTGCACCTGAACCGGTACAAGTTACCCTCAACGTTGACCTTGGTGATCTGACCGCTGCATCCGTGGAAGTGACCGGTACGTTTAACGAATATTGCGTTGGCTGTGCTCCGATGACATCCCTTGGAAATAATCAATACACTATTACACTGGAAGCAGTTCCCGGTGTTCACTACTACCAGTTTACCACCGATGGTGGAACGGTGATTGAGAACCTCGCTGAAGGCACATGCACCGTTGGATTTGAGTTCGGCGTGGTGCGTGAGCTCATTGTTTCTGAGGATGTAAACGTTGCTATGGTTTGCTGGGAATCATGCGAGGCTTGTCCAACTTCCGTAAATGAATTGACAAACTCATTGGTTGCCGTTTATCCTAATCCGGCGAATACAATGGTGCAACTCGCCCTGCAAGAGTCATGGAATGCGGAATACCGCATTGTTGATCCTACCGGTCGCGTAGTACTTTCAGGACAAACAATGGGTAAGACACGCTTGGATGTTTCAACAGAACAACTGAGTGAAGGATTTTATGAGGTAGTGCTCACCGATGGTGCGCGCACTGCTGTCTCCAAATTGATGATTCAACACTGATATCGATAATACAACCACTACATGCGGCGCGATTTATTCAATCGCGCCGCTTTAATATCTGATCTATGAGAAACATAACGACATTCGGATTTCTGGCAACGTTGGCCCTGTTCATAGGTGCCCAAACACGACAAGTAAATGCGCAAACAACCTGGCAACTCATCTGGTCGGATGAGTTTTCCGGAAGTGCTTTGGATGAGACCAAATGGGCGCCTCAATTCGGCAATGGCGGCTGGGGAAACAATGAATGGCAGTATTATACCAATGCCTCCGAAAATCTAGCCGTTGAGAACGGCCAACTCATCATTACAGCCCGCCATGAGGGCACCGGTGCAACAGAATACACCAGTGCACGGATTATCACCAAAGGGCTTTTCGATTTTGAATATGGGAAGGTGGAAGCCCGTATGAAGCTTCCTTTGGGCCAGGGCTTGTGGCCTGCCTTCTGGACTCTGGGTGCTAACATTGACGACGTCAGCTGGCCACGATGTGGAGAAATTGACATCATGGAACACGTAAGCAATGAGTACATGACGCACGGTGCGGTGCATTGGGAAAACAACGGGCATGCCTACGTGGGCAACGGCACCAATGTTGATCCGACACAGTACCACGTATACGGCGTTGTATGGGAGGAGGGTCTTATCCGATGGTATGTCGATGGTATTCAGTTTTTTCAGTTTACGATACAGGCTTCGAACAATACGGATGATGCGTTCAGACACCCGATGTTCTTGCTGCTCAATATGGCCATTGGCGGAAATTGGCCTGGATATCCGGATGCTACAACGCCGTTTCCATCCAGCATGCACGTCGATTACGTCAGGGTGTATCAGCAGGCACAGCCGACAGCTTTGATGGAGCAAAGCACATCGCAATTATTGGTTTATCCTGTTCCAACTTCCGGCCTGCTGAACGTTATCGCACCTTCGCCGATGAGCAAGTTGAGTGTAGTCAATACCGTTGGTCAAACCATCGCGCAGTTCGGAGCCCAACCGGCGCAAACAACGCTGGACTGTGCCACTATTGCGGCCGGTATCTACACGATACAGGTGGAATGCGCGGAGGGCGTGTTTACATACCCGGTGGTTGTGGAATAATCAAACCCGCTTGAGACGAGGGTTGTAGGTGTGGCGTATCTGCTGGATTTCCGAAAGTAAATACAGACTGTCGCGCTGAGCATCCTCGGAAATGTTTTGCCAGTGTTGCATCAGTGCCTTACTGTTGGTGGGCAACGTGTGGTCATCGATGCGGCGTAAATGCTCGCCTAAAGCATCTCCTGCGGCTTTGATAACATCATTCAATCGGGTGGATTCCTGCGGTCGGTTGACCAATTCATGAAATCCGATTTCGATGACTTCGTTCATGAGTTCTTGAACGATGCCGCGTATAGACTCTCGCGAATTCTCCATGCTGACAAGGTGTTAAGGTTTAACTGAGGTTACGCAAAAAGTTCGGTCATGAGAGGATTTACATGCCAAAAGTCGCACGTTTTTCCGTGATACTCGTGGCTTGAAAAACTCCGTCTCTTCATGCCAATATAGGGCGTTTTCCTGATTTTGTCCCTGATGTTGAAATTTTCCATCAACAATGGTCTTGTTTGCGCTCGGGGTTGTCATTCATTTGGGGATTCAAATCAGCCCTAATTATGTACCCTACCATTTATCATGCGTTACTTGATCTCTTCGGCATCGATTGGGGCTGGACGCGTCTGCTCAATAGCTTCGGATTTTTCGTTGCATTGGCTTTTGTTGCAGCAAGTTATACAATGGGACTTGAATTGAAGCGTAAGGCTTCGGAAGGACATTTCATACCGACTATTAAGACGATTGTGAAAGGTGGTCCGCCCGACTATTGGGAGGTTGCCACCAGTGCGTTGATGGGATTCATCATCGGGTGGAAGTTCATTTACCTGGCGCTCTATGGCAGCGAGTTGTTCGCGAATGGCTCCAATCCGCAGCGTTTTCTGTTCTCCATGGACGGTAGCCTTGCCCTGGGATTCGTGCTGGCCTTGGCTATGGGTGGCTGGCGTTATTGGGAATATAAAAAGCAACAATTGGCGCAGCCCATTCGGGAAGATTTTAAGATGTATCCGCATCACTTGACCGGTAATTTCACATTTGCTGCGGCTATCTTCGGTATTCTCGGAGCGAAGTTGTTCCACCTGTTGGAGAATCCGCGCGAGTTTGTGGAGTTTCTTGAGCACCCGTCATTCAACAGTTTCGTGAGTGGATTGACGGTTTATGGAGGTCTCATTCTGGGCTCCATTGGTGTCCTCCTGTATGCGCGAACCAAGGGCGTCAACGGATGGCATTTGTCGGATGCCGCAGCGCCCGGATTGATTCTCTCGTATGGCATTGGTCGGATAGGATGCCAAGTCAGTGGCGACGGTGACTGGGGCATTGCCAATGCCGCTCCAAAACCGGGATGGCTTTCGTGGCTTCCCGACTGGATGTGGGCCTATGACTATCCCAACAATGTCAACTACGATGCGGCTTATCCGCAATACCTCGGTCAATTGAATGACACGAACGTGTTGCCCATTACTGATCCGAATGTTCCCTGTTTCGACGGTTATTGCACCCATCTGGATCCCATGGTATTCCCGACGCCAGTTTACGAAACCATTATGGCCACGCTGATCTTCCTTTTCCTGTGGTCGATTCGCAAGCGATTGAAAGTGCCGGGACTCATGTTTGGAGCTTATCTCATGTTCAATGGCGCAGAGCGTTTCTTCATAGAAAAGATTCGCGTGAATAATAAGTTCGACTGGATGGGTATCGAAGCCACACAAGCTGAGGTCATCGCTGTGCTGTTTTTCCTCACCGGTGCCCTCATGTTTGCCTTACGCTATCGAAGCGGTGCCAAAGCATCAACCACGAACACTTAATTTTGCCTGAACATTACACCACGCTATGAATGCCTTGTTGCTAAAAGAGATTCGAACGTTCCTGAGCTCCCTGATTGGGTATGTGGTCATTGCTGTCTTCTTGTTGCTCACGGGATTGTTCCTCTGGATTTTCGAAGGTGACTTCAATATCCTTCAAAGTGGTTATGCGAGCATTGAGCCGCTATTTTTCATTTCTCCTTGGGTGCTGATGTTTTTGATTCCTGCCATCACCATGCGTTCGTTTGCGGAGGAAAAGCGCACGGGCACCATTGAGTTGTTGCTCACCAAGCCCATCACCGACATGCAAATTATCACCGCGAAGTACCTCGCCGGTTTGGTGCTGGTCGTGATTTCCATCTTGCCGACCTTGGTTTATTATTTCACCGTCTATGCCCTTGGTGATCCCGTCGGAAACATCGATAGCGGCGGAACCTGGGGTTCGTATATCGGGTTGCTATTGTTGGCCTCGGGCTATGTCGCCATAGGCATTTTTGCTTCGGCCATTACCAATAATCAGATTGTGAGCTTTCTGGTGGCAGCGATGCTGTGTTTTTTCATGTACACCGGTTTTTCTTCGATTGCATCGTTTGAGGCACTCGGTGCACTGGATAGTTTTATCATGAATCTGGGAATGCAGGCGCACTACAACTCGCTGAGCCGCGGGCTCATTGATAGCCGTGATGTGGTCTATTTTACCGCGTTGATTATCATTTTCTTGTTGTTGACGAAGACGGTACTGAATTCCAGAAAATGGTAAGGTCATTAAACCTTTGTGGCGGTCTATTCGTCTGACCCTGCATGAGCGACAGCGAATTGATGGCAATGTTGACCAGCCCGGAGCACAGAAGCAAGGGTGTTGGTTTATTCATTCGACAATTCCAGAAGCCTATTTACTACTACATACGCCGCATGGTACTCAATCACGAGGATGCTGATGATATAACCCAGCAGGTATTCATCAAGGCCTGGAAATCCATTGATTCTTTCCGTGGTGAATCCAAGCTTTCTACCTGGCTTTATCGTATCGCTCACAATGAGAGTATCTCTTTTTTACGGAGCAGCAAGCGTATCCTGCATGTGGAGGCTACTGCCATCGAGCATGCGTTGGGAAAGGCCTTGCAGTCGGATGTGCTTTTTTCCGGGGATGATATACAAGCGCGATTGCAGACCGCTATCGCACTCCTCCCCGAGAAGCAGAAGGCCGTGTTTATCATGCGCTATTACGATGAATTGAAATACGAGGAAATGTCTGAAATTACCGGAACCAGCGTGGGTGCGCTCAAGGCGAGTTACCACCACGCGGTTCAGAAAATTGAAGCTTATTTGACCGAACAATGAAACAGGACGCACATAATGAGCACGATGGTTTGAGCGAAACCACACGCCATGCATTGGAACGCTCCAACCATACGATGCATGTTCCTGAGGGGTATTTCGAGGCGAATGCAGCGATGCTGGAATCGGCGATGCAGGAGCAGTTTAGAACGCCTCCTGATTTTTTTGAAAACCAAGCGGCTCAACTGGAATCTTCCCTTGCCGCTAATCCTACGACTCCGGGAAATGGCCGTGTGTTTAGGGTGTGGCATGTATTGGCGGCAGCGGCGGTGATGACGGGAGTTGTGTTTTTGGTAATCCCTGAAAAAAAGGAGGCTACATCATTTGCCGAAGAACTGGAGCAAGCGCAGTTGGAATTCGAAGACTTGGAAGAAATGGAGATCGATGAAATGTTGTATGAAGAGCTGGTGGTATTGGATACCCTGACACCCGATACGGTTTCCACTAAAAAATTACCGGATTCGGTCAACGACTTTAAACCATCCCAAGGCCAGCACGTCATCTCCTGGGACGATTTAGAAGTGGAAGACATACAGGAGTATTTGAAGGATGAACAATCATTGAACATTATAGACGAACTTTAATAAACACTACTATGAAAAGGAACACTTGGATTTTAATGTTGATCGCTTTGTTGACAACCTCTGTAGTCTATGCGCAGCCGGGGCCACCTCAGGGGCCACCTCCGGGCGGCGAGAAACGCAAGGAAAAGGTGGAAGCATTGAAGCGCAGTTATTACTCGGAAAAATTGGAACTCACGCCTGCGGAGGCTGAGAAATTCTGGCCGATTTACAACGAGTTTAAAAAGAAGGAGGACGCATTGCGCAAAGCCGGCAAGGGCGACAAGAGGAAAGGGGAGGAGCCCAAATTCAACGAGAAGGAGGCATTGGCTGAAATTGATCGTGTCGCCCAACAGAAGAAGACGCACATCGATATGGAAACTCAATTCTTAAAGGATGCCATGCCTGTGCTCGGCCCCGACCGCACCATGAAGCTGGGCAAGTTGGACCATGAATTCCAGCGCGAATTGGTGCAGCACATGAAGGAGCGTAAAGAAGGCGGCGGTGGAAAAGGGCCCAAGAAGTAACCTTAAGGTAGCGGAAAAAATCGGAATCTATTGAAGGCGTCGTTTACATCCGCGCCACTTGGAACTTCGATAAAACCACAAGCGCCGCTCAATGCGCTAAAATCACCTGATCCTTGATTGCGGATGATTGCCAGCTTGCTTTGTTGCCCGTCAGTCACGAAGCGAACGGGAATGAACTGCGTGAGTTTTTCTAGTAAAGTAATTTCTTCATGTACCTCTACCCATTGGCTAATGGAGAGCCCTTGTTGGGATTGAATCCACGGCAGTAAGTAGCGTGCGGCACACGCCAGCGTAGATACGGGATTGCCGGGAAACGCAAATACCACGCACCGTGCATTGTGTCCAAACCACATGGGTTTACCCGGTTTTTGTGCAATGCGGTGAAACAGGCATGCCACACCAATCGATTCAAGAACTTCCGGAATCAAATCGAATTTGCCTTTCGATACCCCGCCGCTCAGCAGAATGATGTCGTATTGTGCGGTAAGTTTTTCTAATGCAACGGTGAGCGCGTGCGCGTCATCGGGCAGGTGCGCTAAATCGCTATTAATGCCTTGAGCGCGCATCAGTGCCTGCAGCGCATAAACGTTCGACCGTCGGATTTGATGAGGTAGCGGTACTTCGGTGATGGACACCAACTCATCGCCTGTTGAACAGATGGCGACTCGCGGAAGTGCGTTGACCAGAAGTTCGGCTTTGCCTATGGAGGCCGCAATGCCGATTTCGGCCGGACCAATGCGCACACCTTTGCGGGCAAGACAGTCGCCGGCCTGTTGATCCTTCGCCCTTGCATGAATGTTTTTTCCACTAGCGGCAGGACATTCAAGCACATGCGCAATGCCGTCGGTAATGGTCAACTGCTCGTAAGGAATAACGGTATCGGTGCCTTGCGGACAAACCGCGCCGGTCATGACTTCCAGAGCGTGGTGTGCGTGCTGCAATTGTTTCTGCGGTTCACCCGCGCGTTGAATGCCTTCAAGCACAAAGGACGTAATCCCTTGCTCAATCGCACGGAAGGCGATGGCAATGCCGTCCATCATCACGCGATTGAATGGAGGCAGATCGTGATCGGCATAGAGATCCTCGGCCAGTGTGCGGTGCAATGCCGCTTCAATGCTCACCGTTTCAGGCTCGAGCTTTAAGTGGCAGTTGGCAATGATATGTTCGGCTTGTTGTGGGCTAATCATACGCTGTTATCCTCCGATGGTGGCCATAGATTCTTCCGCGGGGACATTCAAGGCTTCCGCTTCGCGACCGTCGCGCGGTTTGTGCATGACACAATCGGTAATCGCTTGTGCGAGTTGTTCATCACTGAAGCCTTGGCGCAACAGCGCCTTTATATCCAAATCGTTTTTGCCGTAGAGACACGTTTTGAGCTGACCTGATGGAGTGAGTCGCAGGCGATTGCACGTCCCGCAAAAGGTGCGTGACCACGCCGCTATGATACCGATTTTGCCACGATGCCCCGCAACATGATAATTCTCGGAAGTCGCATGCGGTAAGTCCTGCAACTTGCTCAGCGGACCGAAGTGTTGCTCCAATGCATCTAGCAGTCCTTGGCGCGTGTAGCGATGTGCATGGCGTTTTCCTTGACCATTGAACGGCATTTCTTCTATGAAGCGAACATCAATTGGCAATGTTTTACTCAATAAGGCCAACGGAATAAGGGCATCCTCATTGATCCCCTCCATGATGACGGCATTTATTTTTGTGGGAATGCCGGCGCTAATCAGGCCATCGAGTGTGTGCATCACAGCGTTAAATTCATCGCGACGGGTGATGGTTTTGAAACGCTCACGGTCGGTGGTGTCGAGGCTGAGGTTGACCGAATGCAGACCAATAGCTTTCAGCATCGGGATGTAGGGAGCGGTAAGCACGCCGTTGGTCGTTAAGCTGATGGATTCGAATTGCTTCTTGCGCGCAACCGTTTCCAGCAAGCGGTCGAAGTCTTTCCTGACGAAGGGCTCACCACCGGTAAAGCGCAGCTTGCGCACACCCAGTGAGGAACTCACCGTGAGCAGTCGCTCAATTTCTTCATAGCTGAGTAGTTCGTCACGTTGTAACCAGGATAGTCCTTCTGCCGGCATGCAATAGGCGCAACGCAGGTTGCACCGGTCCGTAATGGCCAGGCGCAAGTAATCGATGGTTCTTCCGTGTTGATCCTTCACCGCTAAAAAATGATTCGGCAATTTACGGTGTAGACATGGCTGACGATGATTTCTCCTTTCCTTTCAGGAGCTTTTTAAATCCTTCCAGGAATTCTTCGAAGGTGTCGAAATCCTCGCGATAGATGACACCTAGCCCTTGGGTATAGGGTGACTGCTGAACCGTGGTGGCGCGGAAGTCGTTACTTTCATTGAACATCACCAGGCGAATACGACCCTCGGGGGTAATCTTATACTCGATGCGGATGTCACCGATGATGTTGGTGGCGTTTTGATTGGTCGGCGAAGCGCCTGTATTGCGCGAAACGCCGAGGTTGCTGCTGAGGGAGAGGCGCTCATTGAAGAGCTGCGTTCCAAGGGCCAGCGCTATTTCTTCATTGCTGATGTCATCGCCGGGACTGTAGTTGAAGCCGAGGTTGAAGTCGTCGCTGATTTGCGATAGCCAGGAGGAAATTTGACTCGACAGAAACTCCGTTCCATTGGCGGCAAAGGCGCTGGTACTGCTATGATCGGCCGTCACGTTGGGTGGACTCACAAAACGTCGCATGACGAGCAAGGCAAAGGCTTGACGGTTTCGCTCCTGGTCGGTACTGATGACAGCGTTTACCCTGCTTTTGGTGACCTGATCCACGGTGGGAAGGTCGATGGAGAAGTCGATGCCGGGATTGAAAATCTTGCCGGTCAGGTTCATGCCAAGGTCAACAGGAACGCGTTGCCCGTTTTGATAAGCAGGATCTTGAATCAAATCATAGAGGGAAGCGGAAATACCATAAATGGCTTGCAGGTCCATTTCACCGGCGAATGGATCACCAAACCAAGAGATGGTTCCACCGGGCTTGATACTGAATGATTTGTTGATGAGGTTTTTGAGCGTGAAGAGGTAATCGCCTCGTGTTAATTCTATACCACCATACATGTTGAAGGTAGCGAGATTATTGATTTCCATTTGGAGGTTTCCTCGGCCTGCGCCCGACATCACGTCACCTACACTTTCGTCGAAAATGATTTTGAACTCCGCATCGGGCGTAATCTCCAGTTGCAAACTCAGCTTAATACCGGAGAGGTTCAATGGCTCATCAACCTGAATACTATCGTTGGGAGATTTGAAGCGAATGAAGTTCTCGAATGTCTGCTCGCTATTGGTTCCCATCGGCATGGCCAGCGTCGTTCCCTTTTCGCTTCTCAGTGCGATATCAAATTCCAACTTATCATCATACCCGTAGATGTTCACGTTGCCTGTGGTGAAGGCCTGACCATAGTACATCGTATTCATTTCTTCCGTGGTATTCATCGCCATCATCGGTTCTACCATATCAATCATGATATCGAAATTCCAATCACCGAAATTGTTGTGCAGCATTTGCCCCGTGAGGTATCCCAACTTTCCTTTTTCATCCCGAATGCGGATGTGGTCGAAGGTGAACATGTCGGGATATACGCCAATCTGTTCTTCAATATAATATTTGGTGTTGAGGTAGTAGACATAGATGGAGGCGTCGCGCAACAAAGCATTGGCCCGCATTTGGGGAGCATCGGGAGTTCCCGTGATCGACATCGTGCCGCTGGCAAAGCCTTGGATGTCGAGAATTTCGGGCTCCATAAAGGCATTGATGAATTCCAGATCGAGCAGGTTGATGGTCGCTGTCAAGTCGAGTGGACTTTTCTCATCGCGGGGACGATAGTAACCTGCGAAGGAAAGGGGCGTGTAGCGGTTGAGGCCAAGTGAGGCTTTTGCGTCTTTCTCCAGCTTACCATCAATACGTAGCTCATGCAAACGCGGATCCCACGCTGTCTTTGCCTGCAAGTCGCCGATAGCGCGTTCGTTGATGACCAATTGCAGCACGTCAATGTCGCTGCGGAAGATGGCTTCATTGAAAGGATCACTCAAACTTGCTGTGCCATTGACGGTTCCGGCAAAACGGTAATCCTCGCCAAGGAAGACATTCAAGTTGGCCAGGTCAAAGGCATCGATATCCACTAGCAGGGTGCTTTCCGGGTTGTGGTTGAGCTCGCCGCCAATTGTTAGACGCTGTTGATTATTGAATATGGTGAGTGATTTTACACGCACATCTGAACTGTCGATGGAAACCTGAGCTCCGGGTAGGAAAGCCCAACGCTCTTTCTCCAGGGTGAATGTGCTTGCATCAAAAAAGAAATCGTAGGCATCGAAGTCGCGAATGGCAAGGCGCCCGTTAATATCGCCTTCGAATTGGCGATTGCCGTTGTTCCAGGTAATGGCCGTAAATAAAGTGTCTCGCTCGGTTCTTCCGTCAACAGCAATGTCGCGGAAGATGATTCCTCCACTGTTGAGCACATCGCAGGCAGCGGTGACATAAAACGATTCATCGGGGTGGTGCACGTCAAAGGTTATCGATTCGATGCGCGTATCGCCATAGGCAACGAGTGGAGATGAAATGATGGTTTGAAAGAAAGCTGCGGGCTCGTTGATTTCCAGGTTGATGCGGGTGCCGGGTGAAATGACAAGTTCCGGCAGGAACACTTCGGTGATTTGCGCCACATCGTAAATCTGCGCTTGCAGTGTGAATTTTTGGTCTTTGTGGTCGCGAATCGGTGGCTGAAATGACGGGAAAATGCGACTGGCGATTTCTGCCAAGGCCGATGGAATCTGGGGTAGCTTATAATCACCGCGTATTTCAGCGAAGGCGATGTCCGAAACCAAGGTCATGACAGGCGTGCCGGTGCGCGATGCTGTGATGCGCAAATTATCCAATGCATAATCACGATTCATCGCGCAATACGTGAAGTCTTTCAGAGTCACTTCACCGACGAATTTTTCGAATTCAAGACCCTCGCTTCGTACGTGAAACTCCCCGCTGACTGCACTGTAGTCGTAGTCGGTCAGTACATTCAGCTCGTCCAGATTGGCGTGCTGTATATCCGCATCGAAGGCCAGCAGTGGAAGCGTTTGTGTAAAATCCACGGTCCCTGCGAAGGCCATCACCAAGTTCGGGTCGTCGATGTTGACTTCACCCATGAAGGCGCGGTGACGGAAATTTCCTTGGGCTTGAATGTTGTTGTACGTGTAATCATTCACGTGTATTTCGCTGATGTTTCCATCGAACTGAGCGTCCACCTTTTTGAGTTCAAGCCCTGAGCCGGCGATTTGGAAATCACAGCTCACCGCTCCGAGGGTACTCAAATCATAGAAGCGACCCAAATCGAATTGCTTGAGCTGCACCGATCCTGCGTAGCGATAGTCGTTCAGAAGGGTATCTTCTTTCAGTGAGATATCCGTGCGTATATCCCCAATGGCCGTTTGCAGTGTTCCGTAAGACACAAAGTCGCTGATGAAACCGGTAAAATCGCCGCGATAGGTGAGTTGACCGAGTGTAGCAAAGTTGTTGGGTACTTCGACAAACGTTTTTCCATCAAACGGCGGAAGCGGAATCTGCTCCAGCTCTTTTTTGTTGGTCGTCAGCTCTTTGATGTCGAGTGATATGAAGGTTTGCGACAACTCGGGCAATCCTTCCATGTCGATGTTTCCTTCGAAACGCGTGTGGTCGTTGAGTGTAAGCGTGAGTTTACGGCCCTTCAGATTGGACACGGTGCCTTTGACGGTGCCGTTGATGATAACGGGTTGATCCATGCCGCGCAGTTCGGGGGCGAAATAACTCAAATCATTCATGTTGAGTTTTGCCTCGCGGAACTCGTGCTGCATGGGGACACGCGTATCGAAGTAGTCAAAATCATCGATGGAGGCGACTTCAAACCGTAAGTCACCGCGGATGTCCGACTCTTCGAAAGCCAATCGTGTATTGCGCATTTCCACGATGTTATTAGCCAGCGTCAGTTCATGGCTGAGTTCGTGCAATTGAAAGCCCGAGGATTCCTTCAAAGATAGCTTACCGATATCAGCGTGAATGCTATCACCCAGTAGAGAGAATTTATTGATCGAAAGATCGAGTGCCGAGAGGCGCAGGTGATTCCAGTCGATGCCGAAAGTTGTGTCGATGTCGCGATGCTCATTGATATAATTGAATCGACCTTTGACCAGCGACAACTCGCTGATGCGGATATCGTTCTCGCCGCCCGTGGTATCGCCGCTGTCGAAGTATTCTACCAGAAAGTTGTAATTGAGTAGACTGTCTTGGGCATGGCGCACCAAGTTGAAATACGGCTGCTGGAGTTCTGCTTTAGCGATGACCACCTTGCCGCTTTTTCGGTCGAAGGTGTACTTGGAAGCGTGCAAGTGCTCGATGAATAAAAGCGTGTCTTTGCGCTGATCTTCAATGTATATGTCGTCGATGTGAAGACGGGCCCACAAATCGATAGACACACGACCAACCGAAACTTGCGTGTTCCACTCACTGCTGAGGTAGTCGGCTACACGACGACCAATCCACGATTGCACAGCGGGTGTTTGCAAGGCAAAATAGCCGCTCATCACGAGCGTGACCAACCCCACAAAGAGGTATTGGGCGATGCGTATTTTTTTCTTGCGCGAGGACATGCGTAACCAAGCAAGGTAAACCGTTGCCGAGTGCGCAAATTAAGGGCTGAACGGAGATATTAACAGCTGATTTAGGATTTGTTGAGGCGCTTAATCTTCCTTATCCAATTCCAAATCGCTCAGTTCGATTTCAATGGAATGGGTGCTGATGAAGAGTTCCGACAAGGACAGCACCAGCGAAGTCGCGAAAAGGATGAGCGATCCGGCGAAGAGGTAGCGAGCGGTCGACATGCTTTCGGTGTAGATGGCGTACATGCAGACCAGGGCAACGATGAAGCTCGTGACACCGAGGATTTGCATGTTGCGGATGATGCGCATGCGGCTGCGCAGGTTTTTGATTTGCGCGTGAATGAGCGGCTTTTTGGAGTCATCCATATTGTGGTAACGGTCGTGCAGATTGCGCACCACGTTGGCCAGCGCCAGAAAGCGGTTGGTGTAGGCCAGCATAATCAGACTGATAGCCGGAAAGAGCAGGGCAGGCGTGTTGATGTTGATGTCCATGGTGTGCGAATATCCCTCAACTGCGATTGCACGGGAAGGGTAGTTATGAATTCTTCCGAACAGAGACGACTTTTTTTAACCGCAGAGGCGCAAAGAAACTTCCTGAGATTTCTTGGCGACTCTGCGGTTAATGAAAACCCAACTATTTTTATACCCGTGAAATTTGAACTGACCTCCGAGTATACGCCCAGCGGCGACCAACCCACAGCCATTCGCGAACTGACCGAAGGCGTGGAGCGGGGCGATAAATTTCAGACACTACTCGGTGTGACGGGTTCCGGTAAAACATTCACCGTTGCCAATGTGATTGCCAATACCCAGCGACCAACGCTGGTGCTGAGTCACAACAAGACCTTGGCGGCGCAGCTGTATTCCGAGTTTAAGGCCTTTTTCCCGAACAACATGGTGGAGTATTTCGTGAGCTATTACGATTACTATCAGCCTGAAGCGTTTATTCCCACAACGGGTGTATACATCGAAAAGGATTTATCCATCAATGATGAAATTGAAAAGCTCCGGCTTTCCGCCACCAGCGCGCTGTTGAGCGGTCGTCGCGATGTGATTGTGGTAGCCAGTATCTCGTGTATTTATGGTATCGGTAATCCGATTGAATTCCATAAAAGTGTGGTTGCTATTCGTCGCGGCGAAGCGATGAGCCGACAGGGTTTCCTGCATCGCTTGGTGGAAGGCCTCTACAGCCGCACTCGCGCGGATTTTACCCGCGGTACCTTTCGTGTGCAGGGCGACAATGTAGACATCTACCTGGCCTATGCGGATTATGCGGTGCGTGTAACGTTTTTCGGCAATGAAATCGAGAGCATCCATACTATCTATCCCGATACAGGCAAGAAGATCATGGATTTCGAGACGATTTCGATTTATCCGGCAAACCTGTTTGTGACCAGTCGCGAAACCATGACCCAAGCTATATGGGAAATCCAGCAGGATATGGTGAAGCAGGT
>CANHYZ010000006.1 GCA_947464885.1 Flavobacteriales bacterium | reverse complement strand
AGATGTAAACAAATCCATTCGCATCGGCTTCAATGAAGTAGGCTTGGTCATAGGACGTACTTCCCCAATAGGTGCCGCCGGTGATTTGATTCCCGTTAGCTGAAAGTTTGAGTAGGTAGGCATCCGAAACACCGCCACCGTATGTGTTTTGAGCTCCGGTGCTGCCTAGATTCAGTGTTGGCGAAGTGGTTCCCCCGCAGATATAATGTTCGCCGGCGTCGTTGTCGGTAATGGAATACCCGGAGTCGTCGCCGGTGCTGCCGAAGTAGGTCATCCAAAGGACATTATTGAGTGATGGACTCAGCTTCGCAATGAGTGCATCCTGACCTCCGCCCGGAAAGGATTGCGCTGCATTTACGGTTGCGATGTCGAATGAACGCGTAGAGGAAACAATGAGGATGTTGCCGTCTTCATCGAGCGAGACTTCGCCGCGGAATTCATCGGCATAGTTGTATTTGAGTGCCGTGGCATCGCAAATACCGTCGTTGCTGCTGCCGCCGATGTAGGTTGATCCCAGGAGGGCTTCACCAAAAGAAGAGAGGCGAGCCACGATGATATCGCTGCCGTTGGGAAAACTTGCGCCTGTGCCGGAAGGAGCGGATATGCCGCCTCCGCCGAACGTGTTGTCGATGGCATCTGCTGTTACCGGAAAATTCGCAGAGCCTGTTGAGCCATAGACAATCAATTCATCGTTATCATTCACAATGATGCTATGGGGTAATTCATCA
The DNA here is from genome assembly GCA_947464885.1 of Flavobacteriales bacterium. GTDB lineage: Bacteria > Bacteroidota > Bacteroidia > Flavobacteriales_D > Sanyastnellaceae > JAIBBG01. Next base: position 17,284 of record CANHYZ010000006.1, on the reverse strand, counting down.
CCAATACCACCGAGGAAAGTGGACCAAAGCATGAATACGCCGTTCGAACTGTATTTGGAAAGAGCGATGTCGATGCCTTGTTCAATGGCACTGGCGCCGCCGTTGTGGGTAGAGTCGTAACTGCCGAGGTTGGTGGGATAGCCTTGCCCGAAAGCGGAGCTCCCGCTATAGAGCGCTCCACTGGCATCATACGTTGCGGTGTATCCGAAGTTGTTGCTGGTGCTGCCGGAGTACGTGGAGAAGACAAGTTCCGGGTCGATAATGAGGGTGTAGCCGTGGTCATATCCCTTCGGGAAATCAAAACTGACGGTGTTGTTCTTGAGTTTGTAACGACAGGCAACAGGATGTTTTTCTCCGTCGATGATTTGCCAAGCGAGCGGCTTTTGTTCGGTCACATCGCCGATGGAAGTATACACGACCAGTCGCTCATGTTCCAGCACCAGTTTGTCGTGGCCTTCATAGGCCATAGCGATTTGTGAGGCGTCGGCAAAGGGCTCAACGATGAGATCGTATTTCAGGAAAGGACCGTCGCCATGCATTAGCAAAGCGATGCCGTCATAGAGGGATTGAACCTGCGCCTGGTGGTAGTGGCCGCATTGACCGGCCCATTGAGATGGTTCATTGCCCAGGAAAAAATTGCTGTAGGTCTGTTGTTTCTCATCGAGTGAGGCACGCATGTGAGAAGGATTACTTCCTTCAAATTTCATGCGGTACACATGTCCTCGAATGCTTGGTTGAGACGCATCCACATCGTGATCGGTGCGCAACCCCGCGAGGTCAAACAGATGGTAGGTGATAGCGCCTTTTTCCAGGAAGACTTTACCGCCTTGAACGTCAGCAGCTGCAACAACTGTTTGTGGCCACTGCCCTTTGTTTTCGACCAATACGTTGGAAGGTCGCTGAGCCATGAGCGTAAAAAAGCTCATGCACAGCACCCAGGTTAAGGTGAAGGTTTTGTGCATGAGCCGAAGGTAGTGAGAAATGCTGTCTTGTTTATTGAAGACATCGATTGAAAGTTACCTAGGCAGCTTTTGATTTTGACTTTCGGTATTTCGCTTTTGATTCGCTAATCAACATACTCAAAGCATCAGATTCCTCTTGAGAAAGTGGTTGACTTTTAATAAAATCTACATCCAGTTCTTTCTTTATTTCTTTCTTCTTCATGAGCCTAGGATTTAAAATATCGGTTTACTAGATTTTGGGCGGCATGCCTTTCAATCACCATAAGTTGATTTCCATAATGAACGGCATCAAGCGTGTTTTGATAGTGTTCAATCAGTTTTGATTTAGAATGAAAAGCTAAATAGCCCTCGCTACCCCGTTGAAATGAGAGTCTACAGGCAAATGCTACTAAGTTCCCGGGAACGCCCTCATAAACTTTGTAGGCACCACGATTGAATTTAGCAGATTCAATTAGGTTTAAGAAAACGTGATCAGGCTTCAACGTAATGCTCATAAGCCCTTGGATAATCTGCAAATTATTCAAAATGGTCAGTTTATAGATCTCCCTGTCGCTGCTATTAAACTCACTTTTCCAGTCAAACAGCCAGCCATTTTTCTTTGATGCGATTTTTATATCGGCCGCTGAGACCAAAGAAACTTCAGTCATAAGGCTATCTCCCGAAATTCGATTACGTATCGAATTGGTGAGATGATCGACAATGAAGTCATTATGATTGCTCTGCTTTTTTTTCACTACGGTGAAGATACGATTTTACACCAAACTGTGCGACTTTATGGTTGAATTTTAGCATGGAAAATTTTGGTACTTTTCCTTGATATCAAAGCCGGTGTTGTTATTGCAAGGAAAATGATGGATACAACAATCCAAGGGCGATAAGTTCGCTGAGCAATTGTGGCAGGTATACCTTCATTCCTCGAATTCTCACGCATACGCGGGTTGAGGTGCTTGTTGTACTCGCGGATGTACGCGCTTCCGTTGGCGGAACTCCAGCCGGTGAGTGCAGCGAGCTCGTCTACTTCCTTTTTACGTCGGTTATACAAATCAACCAAGTACTCCTGACCCGCGTCGCACGTGAAGTCGTCGCCTGAGGCCGGGTAGGTCATGACATACCGGCACTGAAAATTCTCATTGTTGGGCGTCACTTGAAATTGCAGGTCGCTTGGGAATTTGTCGCGGCTGTAACGCACGTGCAGTCGGGTGAAGAAGATGGTTTGATGAAAATTTCCTTGCGTAATCCAATCAGCACCGGCTTCCACGAAGTCATAATTCACCGGCGGTGGTCCAACGCAAGGGTCGCATTTTACTGCGGTATACGGACTCACATTCCAGGCGTATTCGAGAAACACCGCATTGCGTCCTTCCTGCTTGTAGGATTTCTCGAAAAGTGATTTGTAGAAGTCACCGAATTTGGGTTCAACATACAGCGGAATGTTGCGGTCGGTGGGCATTTTCACGGTGCGGTAGTTGGTGCACTCCACACGGCCCTCAGTGGTAAGCGCATACACAATCATGTCTTGTGATCCGTTGCTGTTGGCCATCCCCAGTCGCAGCGGGAGCATAAACTTCGCATGGTCGAATCGGATTTGGATCGGACGCAAATACTCGCTGTTTCGGTTTTGTACTTTGTCGAGATTCACTTTCACCAGAAAGAACTTCATGTTGCTGCGCACATAAGGCTCGAGCACCTGACGGGCGGTTTCGGGTACCTTGTAGCCGTTGGCTTCAAGCCATATTTGGAGACCGTCCGATTCTTTGGCAGAAAGAATGATGATGTTGTACTCATCGATGTCGTATTGCGCCTCGATATGCACGCCTTTAACGGTGGTCAGCTTTTTACTGACAAGCTCTTCTTTGGCCATGGCAGGAACTGCCATTGAGTAAGAATCCTCATACAAACGCATGTCATACCCACACGGGTTGTTGTCGTAATAGTTCACCAGTCGTGGCGCGGAGTAAGCGTTTAGCACATCGAAAATGCGGCGCTCCACGACACGGATATCTTTTTCGGCGAGCACCGTTGGCACGGGCACGACCATGGCAAACTCACTGAGGTCGCCCTTGAAATCGCTGCTCATGGTGATGACATTGCGCGTGCCGTTGCGCACCATAATGACCTCGCTTTTGTTGTTGAATAAGCTTGCGTCTGCTTTGGCAACGTAAAATCCGCAGAAGGCGAGTGCGTGTTGGCAGATGAGCAGCGCCGCTGCTATGGCCAGAGTGGTGAGTGTGTTTTTCATATGCTTTGGTGTTGAATGTGTTTTTTGGTTGTTGATTCATTTTTCCACATGAACGATGTGATGCGCGGCGACAGGCGATCGAGCAGGGGAGTGAATGGTGTTAAGAAGAAGAGCGTCCAGAACGGTGCACCGTTGACGAAATAAAAGTTGGCCAGATAGAAACTGATGGCGCCAACTATCATGGCCCAGCCAATGCGCAACTTGCGGTGATTGGGAGTGGTCATAGGGTCGGTAATCATGAAGAAGGAAAACAACCACAGCGATCCGTTGGTCAGCTTGAGTAAAAACACGTCATGTTCCCAGCCGAGGTAAAGAACGGTGCGGATGTATTCCAATGCCGCAAACGTGATCAGAAACGCAAGGCCTGTTTCCAGACGTTTGATGTTGCTCAAGACAGCGAGTCCTGCAGTTCCAACGATGAAGATGATGAGTGCGCTGCTTCCCCATTGTCCGGGCGAAATCCAGGCATCTCCGCTCAGGAAGGCAGCAGCCACGATGCCGAAGTTGGCGGGATTCCACAGGTGCTTGCCGTTGACTTTGGTGAGGAATTTCATGCCGATGGCCAGCAGTGCGGCAAAGAGGAACAGCCAAGGGTCATTGGCTTTCATCAACAGCGACAAACCCAGCCCCGTGATGAGCGCGCTTTTGAGCGAGTCCATCGGAAATCCGGCAAAGCGAATGGCTAATCCTTGGGCTACGATAACGCCACTGAAAATGGCGAGGTAGTTTTTCCAGTCAGCGTCCCATCCCAGCAACAAAACGCCGTAGCATAGAAAACTGATTTGCGCGATGATTTGAAAGTGCCGGCCATCGCTGCGAAGCCAAACGAGTGTGTTGCGAAGAGTGTGCATATCGAGTGGAATTTGATATGCGGTACAGGCGATAGGAGGGAAGGTTCAAATGGAGTGACAAATGACAAGTGACAAGTGACAAATGTTCGAAGCGCGGCCTTTGAAACATTAGTCACTCGTCATTAGTCATTCGTCATTAAAAAAAAAGCCCCGACTCCACCCGCAAGTTCTCTACGCTAGTTGGTGGTTTCAGAGGCTATGGGTTGTTGAACGGAAGGTGATAATATAATGTTACATCATGGCAAGAAGGTTTGTTGTTCTATATTCGATACATGAAAACAACACGTGCTACTTTTTTGCTCTTGTGCGTTTTGGTGATGGCGAATGCCTCGGCCCAAGCACAGTTTGTGCTCTCAACTGCATCCGACAGCGTGCAGATTTTCACGCAGTGGGGCAAAGAAAAGCCGATGAAGAAAAACAGTCCGAAGGTGTTGTTGATGCGCATTGAAAACAGCAACCCTACTCCGGTGGAAGTCGTTTTCGATATCAACTTCATCGACGAGTTGAAGGTGGTCGAAACGTCCAATACGCAGAAGGTGAAGGTTGGTGCCGGATCAGCCGGTCGTCCCAAGCGTGTAAAGCTGAAGTTCAAGCCCGCCAAATACAACCCGGAAGATGTGGATGGGGTGGATGTCGAGATAGAAGAGGTGAGAGGTTTGTAGATCCTCCATACTTCGAATAGCCTCTCGGCCATGGACGCATTGCAATGCGTCCTTTTTAGTGTGAAGGTTCATACTTAGATGTTCTTAGCTGTTGCCTTCCGGAAAGAGCAGCGTTAAGGTGGCGGAGTAAATGGACGCAATGCAGTGCGTCCTTACCCTTAGAAAAGCCTATGGCAGGTGTGGCAGATTGAAGGCTATCGCTTCACATACGTCTCCACCACTTCTGTCAACAGCCCTTGCATAGTGCGAGCATCGGTCATGGTGTAGGTTTGAGGCACGTCGAATTCGGCGGGGTCGATGTTTTCGAAGCTGACCCTTTTGGCACACATGCGCATGCAGATGCCATATTGTTCGATGTCGTAGGCCATCATGAAGCCATCGAGGCTTTGATAGGGATTCCACCAGTTGCTGTTGTCGAGGCCGATGGTGCGGGTGGCGTAGATGTCAATCTTAGGCTTTGAAGCGTCGGTTGGATGGGCGATGGTTTTGTAGCACTTATACCCACAGATGAGCTTGGTCTCGTTGGTCTTTTCCAGTCGGTAACCGGGCATGGTATCAAACCATCGCTTGGTTTCGTCTTTATTCATTTTCATGGCCGAACGCTTGCTCATGTTTTTGAGGAGCTGGGCAAATTCTTTCTGGGTGTTATCGACGATGAAGTCGGTGGTGAGCATGTCGTATTCCGACTTAATGGAGGAGTGCAGTTTATTGTCTTTGAAGGTCACGGTCATTTCTTTGGGATAGAGGTCCATCATGACGGATTTGGCCTCGTACGGATACGAGATTTCGTACACGATTTTCCCCTGGATATCGCCCCCTGCTTTGCTCAGACTGCTGCACGAAGCCACAAACCAGACGAAGACTATCATCAGGAGCAGCGCCATGCATTTCATTGTGTTATTCACCGTTTTTTGCTTTGGTTGAAATGTGTATTTGGGGTTTTCTACGGGCATCGAGGGCATTTGGTTACGAATGAAATTACAGATGACGGATTACAGATGACAGATGACGGCGTAATGTACTGGCGTCTAAAAAATGAGCTAAATACGGTTTCATCCCTAAAACAGCCAGTTTCATCCCAAATTTTTGGAATTGGGATCAATCGTAGCGTGGTTAGCCGCCTAATCAAATTCTAACCAAACATGAAATCCATTAAGATTCGGCACCGCAAGGCGCTGAAAGGCTTGATCTCCCCGAGATCAGTCGCGCTTTCGGGTATTATCGTGGCCATGCTTGCCGGCGGAACGGCAAACGCACAGGTCGCCGGTACAACCCAAACTACCAACTACCACTTGCCGTTTTCGGCCAATGAGAATTCGGTTGAACTACCGGCTCCGGCATCGCTCGACTTGTCGAGAGCCGAGTTTCAGCGGAATTTTTCTGGGTTGGCTGGAATCAATTTTAACAGCAATGCTGTTGGCAGCGCTATTGCAAACGTAGTCAGTTTGGCAGGGCTTAGCATTCCACCCGAGTTTGTCCCGTTTATTGATTTTCTCGGCAATATTTCACCCGTTCAAGGTACTCTTCAAATAGGGCCGAGCTTTAGTTTCAACGGCGGGGTATATATTCAGGCCAATGAGTTGACTAATTCAGAGGTGGCTATTGAGTATCCCGTGAATGTAGAAGTGGAGTTCCCACAACCTAATACGTTCGGTTGTGGTGATGAAATTGTCATTCACACTTCCTATACCGTAGATGGAGCGCCTAGTATGGATGTGGCACCGCCATTTACCGATCTTGAATTCGGTCCGGTAGTTAGTGACGTTGCAATAACCTTTAAAGCGCAGGGTAATTTAACTTTAATCGACTCTACTTTATTTGGTAATTGGACTTTCAATGAATCATTCCCATTGGCAACACTGGATGTTCCCGAGCCTGGACCATTCTTCCGTTTTTGTGAAAGTGCATTCCAACCTGATGCCACCAATGCTGATCTCTTTGCTTGTGATCCGGGAACTGAATTACTGTGGAACATGGCTGATTTGTTCGTGGACTACAGTGACAATTATTCTTTGTGCGGTCCCCTTGGCTGCGACTATGGTTTTGTGGAATACACTCCGACTGAACAGAAATGGGATTTGCATACCCCTGATTTTCCTACAATTCCTGGAGCATCGTTGATTATCCCGAAAGTATCAGGCTTTGTTCAAAAACTGCCTCAGGATGCTTTGGGGTCTAGCTTCAATGCAGCCAATGGTAAACTCACATCAGCCGGCAACAAACAGATTGCCGATGCAGCAATCGATTTGCTTTCCTTATTGCCTAAGCCAACTACCGACATATCCCTCGGTGGTAATGTATTGGGCGTTGATTTAGGTGATATTTCACCAACGCTTAAAGTGAATCAAGAACTTAGTTTCGATTTCCAACCAAAGGTGCACGTGCGTTTGGATTTAGGTGCACCTATGCAGTATCGAGTAGAAGATAACGGAGTGGTTGTTCAAGACAATATGTATGGTCAGTACCCGGAGGTGTTGGCAGGACAAGATATTGTGGCGATTTATCCTCAAGCCTTATCTACGCCGCTCACTGTATCAAACGAATTTGATATGAATGGTGATTTTAATGCCGGTGTGGTTCAAAAGTATAACAGGTCGTGGCAAGTGGCTGCTTTGAAGTATACTGCGTTCGGATATACATCTCCATGGGCTTTTACTTACAACTCGCCCGATGAATTGCTCGAGACTGATACCTTGGCCAAAGGCGGTATTTTGTTTGATAGCTTTGATGCGTTCAACGGCGCTCCATTCGAATTGGATCCTGAAAATCCAATCGTTGAAGTGGATGAGTTGATTGTACAGGACGTTGTAAACGTTGGTGGCGGTGAACGCCTGGTGGTTTACAAAACCGGAATTTCAAATGGCGGTGATGTTGACTTGCACGATGTAATTCAAAACTTGGATTTGGGAGAAACATTTGATTCTGCCAATAACTTCAATGTTGAATGTATCACAAGTCCCGACTTGGATGTGAACTACGATTTCAATGGTAAAAACGACATCAACCTGCTTGCCGACGGTAACGAACTGGAAGTAGGGGAGTCAGGCACTATCGAAATTTTGGTGCGTGTGAAGCCTGCGGTTTCTGCTGTAATGGCGAATGGCGCTTTCGCACAAGTAATCTACGATGCTTCAACCACTGCCTATGGCACGAGCCCTATCGGTACTGTGGTTGAAAGCAACTTCAACCAGTGCACCGATGAAACTACAGCTAGCGATATCGTTGCTTCTGTTGACCTTGGAGCGTCTGTTATTGATGAATTGGCAGATTATACTGTTTATGGAACGACGCAAGTTGATTTCCAGCGTGTGCAGGCCCTAAGCCGAGGCAACGTAGGAAGTACATCTGAAATCAAGTTCAATAACACCAATACTCCTAATGTGATTATTGGCGATTTGCACTCAGGATCATTACTGAAGCTTTTAGGCAGCAGCAATGTTGTATGTGACTATGTTCAAGTAGGACAAAGTGTAGTTCTGAATGGTTCATCTATTTTGGCTCCTACGGGAGGAACAAGTTATCCATCGGCTACTACCGGTGTTCAGACAATCCCTGCTTTGGTGATTCCGGCCAATAACAGTTCAATTGACATCTCAGTTGGTACGCAGGCCGTTAATCTTGCACCGGGTAATTACCGTAAAGTGAGTCACGCGGCGAACTCTGTTATGACCATGAGCAGCGGAACGTACAACATCGATACATGGTTCTTCGGTGGTAACAATGCCCGTGTAAATTACAACACTGCTAACGGACCGATTATCATCAACGTAAGCAAGTGGCAACCACTGGGCCGCTCTGGTTTGAAGTTCGTTGTGACCAACGGCATGAATACACCGGGCGTGGTGAAGTACAACTACACGGGCAATGCACCTTGTAATTTCGTGAACACGCAATTGCAGGGTACTATCAACGCCCCGATTTCCTTTATTTCATTTGATAGCGGATCGAAACTCGAAGGTCGTTGCTATGCCGACCGCATTAAGTTCGATCGCATGTCGACATTCACCGATCCTTTGTACATGGACACCTTACGCATTGCGCCTGCTTGTCGTCCGGCAAGCTTGCAGTACCGCATGGATGAGTATGTTGCAACCGAGCAGGAAAGCGATGCTTCAGCCATTGCACTTGCCGATGCTATCGGATTGTATCCAAACCCAAACAAAGGACAGTTGTTCAACATCAACATTGCTGATGTAGCTGCTGAGGAAGTGTTTGTGAGCATCCTGGATGCAACAGGTCGTTTGGTATACAACAACCGTTACACCACGCAAGGTTCATTGAACACCGTGGTGGCGTTTGCCGAGCCGTTGACTTCAGGATTGTACATGGTACAGTTCATGGTTGATGGTGTGGTAACGTCTAAGCAAATGATTGTGGAGTAATTCTAGTTTTGATTTTGATAGAAAGCCGCTCGGGGAAACCCGGGCGGCTTTTTTAATGACAAATGACAAATGACAAATGACAAATGACGGATGACGGATGACAGATTGGGGCGGGAGTGCCTTGTTTAGCTGGTGTTGTGATTTTCAAAGCTCACTTAATTAAGCACTCCCTCGCTTTTGCTTCGAGACGTATTAAATTCGTCATCTGTCATCTGTCATCTGTCATTTGTCATCCCTCACCCCTCACCCCTCACCCCTCCAATGCTCCTCCTCGTCCGCCCTGCCGCCTTCGCCCTCAATGCGCAAACTGCCGTCAATAATTTCTTCCAACCGCAAACAGCTGACGAGGATACAGGTGCTATTGCTGTATTAGCACTGGCAGAGTTCGACGCCATGGTGCATCAACTGCAGTCCGCGGAAATCGATGTTGTGGTTGTGCAAGACACGCCCGAACCCCACACACCCGACAGTATTTTTCCCAACAACTGGGTGAGCTTTCACGACGATGGACATGTGCTCTATCCGATGTATGCCGCCAACAGGCGACTGGAGCGCAAGCTAGATGTATGGCCTTCCTTGCCGGATGCGAGGTTGAAACTTGATTTGTCCGAAGAAGAAAACCACGGCCGCTTTTTGGAAGGCACGGGCAGCTTGGTGCTCGATCGTGCGAATCGCATCGCCTATGCTGCGCTTTCCGAGCGCACACATGAGGCCTTAGTGAAGCGCTGGTGCGAAGTCATGGGCTACACGGCTGTCATGTTCAGCGCGCTGCAAACGGTCGGTAATCAGCGCTTACCCATTTACCACACCAACGTGATGATGTCGGTAGGAGAGGGCTTCGCCTTGTGGTGTCCGGAGTGTATCGATGATGCATCAGAACGAAACACCGTCGTGCAAACACTTCGCGCCACAGACAAGGAACTCATCACGATCTCTGAAGCACAAATGCATGCCTTCGCGGGCAACATCCTGCAAGTCTTTAATCGCAAAGGGGAGTCACTTATGCTGATGTCTGCCACTGCCGAAGCGGCTCTTCAAGGTCCGGCTTTGGACGCACTCCGTCGCCACGGCCGAATCCTCGCTTGCGCCATCCCCACCATCGAGAAGTACGGCGGTGGAAGCTCACGGTGCATGGTGGCGGAGCTGACGGCCCCCTGAATTCCACAACCGTCACCAACCGAATGAATGATGTTAGGGCGCCCCTCGTGGGCGCCCCTCACGGGTCACGGGCGACCACTGTGGGTCGCGGGCGACCACGGTGGGTCGCCCCTACGAATTAACAACGGGTGGTCGAAATCATGTTTGGGGCGGGGGTGGCGCGGATATCACACCCTTTATGTTTACGCATCCAATATTCTGAAATGCAAAAACTCATCCTCTTCACCCTAGTCGCTGCAACACTCGCGTCGTGCGCAACCAACACTAGCACGCGCAGCACACAGCGTAAAATGACACGCCCGGCATCAAGCAATTCGGGTAATCTCGATGTGCTCATGCGCCCGGTGTTGGCCGATGTTTCCATCAGCGAGAAGCGTGAGGTATTTGTGTATACCACCACGAGCGAGGACATGAGCACGGCGCTCTACCTGGGTGGCGACAAAAAACGCGGCAACGATAACATCTTCGTTTCCTCACGTGAGATCATGAAGAAAGAGGCTGAGAATCGTGCACAGTTTGCTTTCCTGGAAGAGTTCAAGTGTGACTTCCTCATTGATCCCATCTATTTGTTTCAACTCGAGAATTCATCGGAAGACAATACCGTAAAAATCAAGGTTCAAGTTTCAGCGTATACGGCAAAGTACAAGTCATTCACTCAGCCCGACAGTTTGCCCAAAAGCGTGATTCAGGCCAATGCCCTTGCCGATCGTGAGCTGCCGATGGTGACCAACACCAATTCATACATCGATCGCACCTTCCGCGCTTGGGCCTTCACCATTGGCGCTGATGGCGTGTTGCCTTTTGGTGATTGGGCCGAGAATACGCCGTATGGTTATGGCGGTAGTGCTATGCTGAGCTATTCGCTGGGTAAAAAGATGGATGTGATTGGACAATATGGTATCGTGAGTTTTGCGATTGACAAAGGCGTGAGTGATACGTTCAAAGAGTCATTGCTGCGTCCGGCGCAAATCGGAGTGAAGGCCTATTTCGCACAACGCGATAAAGGTCCATTTGCCTTCGCACAATACGGCTCCTACTTGTTTTCTACCACGCGTTATGATGCAGCAGAAAACATCACGTCTACATTCAACGATGTATTCGATGGATTTACGGTAGGTATCGGTTATCAAATCAACAAAGACGTAGACATCTCGGCCAAATACACGACACTCGGAACACCGGTGCAAAACTCGAACTATGTAGGGTTGCGCATCGCGTATCGCCTGTTCGGCTCCAAATAAAATGACAAGTGACGAATGACAAGTGATGAATGAATTGCACGCAGCGTATTAGTCACTTGTCACTCGTCATTCGTCATTAATTTTGCTTCATGATGATTTCCGGTTTTGATATGCACGCCCTCGTGGGTGACGCTGTACGTAAGGCATGCAGCGAGTTGTTTTCGGTTGAACTTGCAGAAGGACAGTTGCAGTTGCAAAAGACCCGCAAAGAGTTTGAGGGCGATATTACCGTGGTTGTTTTTCCGCTAACCAAGCTGTCTAAGCTTTCTCCGGAAGCTACCGGAGAAGCACTGGGTAAGTTCCTCACCGAGCAGGTAGCGCACGTCAGCAAATTCAATGTTGTCAAGGGATTCTTGAATCTATCGATGAGCGCGGAATTCTGGAAGGGATTTTTCGCAGCCGCTTTGAAGCAGGATGACTTCGGCTTTGCATCGCCCAATAGCGCACCGCATGTAATGGTGGAGTATTCTTCCCCCAACACCAACAAGCCATTGCATCTTGGTCACCTGCGCAACAATTTCCTGGGTTACTCCGTGAGCGAAATTTTAAAGGCCGTTGGTCATCGCGTAACGAAGGTGCAAATCATCAACGACCGTGGGATTCACATCTGCAAGAGCATGGTGGCGTGGAAGAATTATGGTAATGGCGAGACGCCCGAATCCTCGGGATTAAAAGGCGATAAGCTCGTAGGTAAATATTACGTTGAGTTTGATAAGGCGCACAAGGCGCAAATGAAGGCGTTGATAAAGCAGGGCATGACTGAGGAACAAGCAGCACAGCAAACGGCCATCATGCAAGAGGCGCAAGAAATGCTTCGTTTGTGGGAAGCGCGTGATGAAGCAACGATTGAGCTTTGGACCAAGATGAATGGCTGGGTATACGATGGCTTCGCTTCAACCTACAAGTCCATGGGCGTCGATTTCGATAAGCTCTATTATGAAAGCAATACCTACATCAATGGAAAGGAAGAAGTAGAGAAGGGGCTGGCAGCAGGCGCATTTTTCCAAAAGGAGGACGGGTCGATTTGGATTGACCTCACCGATGAAGGACTCGATCAAAAGGCATTGTTGCGCAAAGACGGAACAGCCATGTACATCACACAGGATATCGGAACAGCCATCCTGCGCTTCCGTGATTTTCCCGATTTGGCCTACCAGATTTATACTGTAGGGAATGAGCAGGAATACCACTTCAAGGTATTGTTTATGATTTTGAAGAAGCTTGGTTTTGAAAAGGCGGATCAGTGCTACCATCTCAGCTATGGTATGGTTGAATTGCCTGAAGGCAAAATGAAATCGCGTGAAGGAACTGTCGTGGATGCCGACGATTTGATGGAAGAAATGGCTACGGTGGCGCAGGAAGTGTCTGCTGAGCAAGGCAAGCTCGAAGGGCTGCCGGAAGCGGAAAGGAATCAGTTGTTCCACATCATTGGCACGGCCGCATTGAAGTATTTCCTGTTGCGCGTCGATCCTAAGAAGAACATGCTCTTTGACCCGAAAGAAAGCATCGATTTCAATGGAAATACAGGGCCATCGGTGCAGTATACCTATGTGCGCACACAGGCTATTCAGCGTCGATATGCCGAGGCACACCCGGGATTCAACCCTAAGGAGGCCAACAGTGAGGGACATACCTTGAGCACGGCGGAGTCGGAGGTGGTGGCCAAGATGTATGAATGGCCTGCCGTTTTGCGCATGGCCGCTACAACCTACAATCCGGCGGATATCGCGCATTACAGTTACGATCTCGCCAAATTGTATAACGCCTTCTATCAGGATCATCAAATCGTGAAGGAAACCGACGAGCAAGCACGGAATTTCCGACTGGCCTTGACCTACAAGACGGGCGTTGTGATTCGTGAGGCTATGCGTCTGCTCGGTATCTCCATGCCCGATCGCATGTAGTTGTTTAAAAATCCCTGCGATTTTTCTATTTAGAATCATTTTTAATAAGATATTTGCGTCCGAATGAAACTCATCATCGCTGATAGCAACATCCTGATTCGCGCCGGACTCAACGCTGTGTTGAGTCAGTATGGCGATATTGAGATTGTTGGTGAGGCCTCATCGGAGAAGCAGCTGCGCGACATGGTAAAAGGGTTTCAACCCGATGTAGTTTTGATAGATTTCGCAGCGCAGCATTTTAGTATTGATGTCGTTCCGGCCATCCACAAACAGCACAAGCAGGTGCGCTTTGTGGCCATCACCGGCGAGCAGTCGGGGATTACCATTGTGAATGCCCTACGCGCCGGAATTGTCAGCTATATCAAGAAGGATTGCGACGTGCATGAAATTGTCGACAGTGTTCGGGAGACCGCAGCAGGCGGACGTTTTTTCTGCGGACAGATTCTCAATGCCATTCGAAAAGAGTCGATTGATGTGGATGATTTGGAGCTCACCGAATTCAACTGTGAACCGGTCAATATCAGTGAGCGCGAGTTGGAGATCATCACCTTGATTGCCGAGGGGTATACCAACGTGGAGATTGCCGAAAAGCTATTCCTTTCGCCGCATACCGTCAATACCCATCGCAAGAATATCCTTCAAAAATTGGGGGTCAACAACACCGCTGCTATTGTGATGTACGCGGTGAAGACACAGTTGGTAAGCCCTAATAAATTCCTGTTCAGTCCAAGCCTGTCATAGAGCGTTTTCTCGCAATTCAATTTTTATTTCTCGCAAAGTGCGTGATTTTTATTTCTCGCAAAGGAGCGCGAAGAGAATTGCACGCAAAGAGTGCGAACTTTTATCCGTAAAGCCAGTCTCACGCACCTACCCAAGCCTTCGCGAACTTTGCGTGAAGTTTTCTTCGCGTTCTTTGCGCGAAATCCCCCTCTGCGAACTTTGCGTGAACCCCCGCTCTGCGAACCTTTGCGCGAAATTCCCCTCTGCGTTCTTTGCGTGAAGCATCTTTCGACGTCATCAGGATGATTTTTCAGTCGCAGACAAGGGAAATACGCTGTCCACACTTATTTTTGCGAAAGGCCGCATAAATGAACATGCAGCTCACACTAACAACGTTCGCTAAATGATAGCAACCCAAAAGATTGAGGTCATCAAAACCTCGCAGAGCCGATTGAAGGAAGTCAACTGGGAAGATCTCGGTTTTGGCAAAATCTTCAGCGACCACATGGTGGTGATAGAATACCGCGATGGACAATGGGGCAAGGCCCAAATTCGTCCGTACGGTCCCATGCAATTCAGCCCTGCTATCAGTTCGCTGCATTATGGTCAGGCCATCTTCGAGGGATTGAAAGCCTTCAAGAGCGCCAATGATGAAGTGTTCATTTTCCGTCCGGAAAAAAACGCCGAGCGCCTCAATGAGTCAGCTCGTCGTATGTGCATGCCGGAGCTCCCGGTAGATTTGTTCATGGAGTCGCTTACGCAGCTCATCAAACTCGACTCGGGTTGGATCCCAAAAGGTGAAGGCGAATCGCTCTACATCCGTCCACACATGTTTGCTATCGATGAATACGTCGGTGTGCGTCCATCTGAAACCTATATGTTCGTCATCTTCTCCGGTCCTGTGGGCAAATACTACACGGCCGAGTTGAAGGTGAAAATCGAAACCGATTATACCCGTGCCGTGCGCGGAGGTACAGGCCATGCCAAGGCAGCCGGCAACTACGGTGCATCACTTTATCCGACACAAAAAGCGAAAGACGCCGGCTACGACCAAGTGTTGTGGACCGATGCCCAGACGCATGAATATTTCGAAGAAAGCGGCACCATGAACGTGATGTTCCTTTCGGGCAATACGGTCATGACGCCTGCCTTGAGCGACTCGATTCTCAACGGCGTGACGCGCAGCAGCGTGTTGCAGTTGGCCAAGGATTGGGGCTACGATGTGCAAGAGCGCAAAGTATCAGTAGCCGAGATTGTTGATCTGCTTAAGGCCGGTAAGCTCGACGGTGCTTTTGGTGTAGGCACTGCAGCCACCATTGCGCCTATTCGCACCATTCACCACAGCGGAACCGATTACACGATTAACCCCAACGGCAGCACCAGCTTTGCCGACAAGGTGAGTACCTATCTCGACCATTTGAAGCGCGGTATGGAAAGCGATGTGCATCGTTGGAATTACCGTGTGATGTAATTGAAAGCGTAAGGCATTGTTCTAACTTCGCCCAACCTATGGCGCGTATCGACTTTTCGAAGATTCACATTCAGGGTAACTCTCGTCCCGAAGATTATCCGCAGTCAACATTTATTGCCGGTGCGGCCCCCTTTGTCGGTGGCCCGTATGCCAGCATGTACACGATACGTCCGTGGACCATTCGTCAGTACGCGGGTTTCAGTACAGCTGAAGAATCCAATGCGTTTTACCGCCGCAACCTCGCTGCAGGTCAAAAGGGCTTGAGCGTAGCGTTTGACTTGGCTACGCACCGCGGCTACGATAGCGATCATCCGCGGGTAGTGGGTGATGTCGGCAAGGCCGGTGTTGCCATTGATTCTATTCTGGACATGAAGGTGTTGTTCGATGGTATCCCGCTCGATGAGATGAGCGTGTCGATGACCATGAACGGCGCTGTGATTCCCATTCTCGCATTTTACATTATTGCTGCCGAAGAACAAGGAGTTCGTCCCGAGCAGTTGCAAGGCACCATTCAGAACGACATCCTCAAGGAGTTCATGGTGCGCAATACCTATATCTATCCGCCCACTCCGAGCATGCGCATCGTGAGCGATATTTTTCGCTACACCTCGCAGCACATGCCGAAGTTCAATCCGATATCCATCAGTGGGTATCACATGCAAGAGGCAGGCGCTACACTCGATCTAGAGTTGGCTTATACACTCGCCGATGGATTGGATTATGTGCGCGCAGGAATTGCTGCCGGCATGAGCATCGACGACTTTGCGCCTCGACTTTCGTTCTTCTGGGCGATAGGTATGAATCATTTCGAAGAGATTGCCAAGATGCGCGCAGCACGCATGCTGTGGGCGAAACTCATCAAGCAGTTTAATCCGAAGAATCCGAAGAGTATGGCTTTGCGCACGCACTGCCAAACGAGCGGTTGGAGTTTGACCAAGCAGGATCCGTTCAACAACGTAGCGCGCACCTGCATCGAAGCGATGGCAGCGGCATTTGGCGGCACGCAGTCGTTGCATACTAACGCGCTCGACGAAGCCATTGCGTTGCCGACTGATTTTAGCGCACGCATTGCACGTAACACGCAGCTATACATTCAAGACGAAACCGATATTACGAAAGCCGTCGATCCGTGGGCAGGCAGCAAGGTGGTGGAGCAACTCACCAACGACATTGCTGAGCGCGCATGGAAGCTCATTCAGGAAGTAGAGGAGATGGGCGGTATGACCAAGGCCATAGAAGCCGGTTTGCCGAAGTTGCGCATTGAAGAAGCCGCAGCGCGCAAGCAAGCGCGCATCGACAGCGGTAAGGATAAAATCATTGGCGTCAATATCTATCAAGTAGAAGAGAAAACCGAGATGGATATTCTCGACGTCGACAACAACGCCGTGCGCGAGTCGCAAGTAGTGCGATTGCAAACGCTGCGCAGCGAGCGCGATGAAGCAAAGTGCAAAGAATCACTGGAAGCGATAACGCATGCAGCGCGCACGGGCGAAGGCAATTTGCTGGAACTAGCCATCAGCGCAGCGCGCAACCGCGCCAGCTTGGGCGAGATTACCCAAGCAATGGAAGAAGTATTTGGACGATACAGTGCGACCATCCGCAGTGTATCGGGTGTATATTCGAGCGAGTCAACTATGGATGCTGATTTTGAAAAAGCACGTCGCATGAGCGATGAGTTTGCCGCCCTTGCCGGT
>CANHYZ010000005.1 GCA_947464885.1 Flavobacteriales bacterium | reverse complement strand
TTGAGCAACATGAAATTACCCATGACCATGAGGCGTTCGATGTGATGACAATATCCCGTTTCGCGCACCTTGCGTATCGTGTCATCAACCGGGTCAATGCCTGTGGTTCCCTTCCACAATGATTCCGGAATTGGACGTTCAAATCCCCAAAAATTTCGGGTACGTTCTTCTCTTCCCCGCCACTGGTAGACCATTCGGATGTATTCCCTCCACCCCAACACCTGACGAATGAAGCCCTCCAAAGAATTCAGCGGCACATCATGGCGTGCACCGTAATCGATTGCGGCCCGAACAACCGCCTGCGGAGTAAGTAAACCAATGTTCAGCATGGGTGTCAAAACACTGTGGTGAAGCACCAACTCTCCTTTGACAATTGCATCCTCAAACTCGCCGAATTCCGCAAAACGCGTCTCCAAGAAGTCACTGAGCCATTGTCTTGCCTCGGCGCGATCAATAGGATAGCGAAAGTCGCCCAAGGGCAAATCGTACGGATTTGCAAACTCACGTCGCACGTAATCACAAGCATCCTTCCAGCGGTCATCTGCAGGTAAAGGATTCAACGCCGGAGCCTGCTTGCCCTTCGGGTACTTCTTGCGATTCTCTGCATCAAACGACCACTGCCCGCCAACGGGTTGATTATCGCTATCCACCAGAACCCGATGCTTCAAACGTTGCTGCTTATAAAAGTCAGCATGAAACAAACGCTTTTTGCCCTTGCTGTAGTGTAAAACATCCTCTGCCGTCTCCATAAACATGGGCGATGGATGCACCTGAAGTACAATCCCATGTTGATGTGCTGCAGAATGCATTCGACGCGAAAGCCAGTCATCCACTACATCATAGACATGCACCTCTTTTACGCCCTGTCCGGCCAAGAAAGGAAAAAGCCGACGAACATCTGAATGTTCGTCGGCGCTTTCCACATAATGCACCGTGTAATCCGCATGCATCAATTCCTGTTCGTAAATCTTCATTGTTGCTCGATGATAGGCGAGCTTGAGTGGATGAAATTGAACATGTTTGAAAAACAAGTGCTCCTCAATCAACCAATAAGAAGAGGCATCAACGTTAAGGGTTTGTTCGAATAGCTGATGCGGAAATACAAGTACGGCCTTCATGTTTTGGGACGATGCGCCCGACAGTGATCACTGCAATACTTTACCTCTTCCCACACACGCTCCCACTTCTTTCGCCAGGTGAACGGTCGACCACACACCAAGCAAATCTTCTCCGGTAAATTTTGCTTCTTTACGCCACGCATCCATCCAAAAACAATCGAAGGCCGTAAAAGTTATGTCCTACTAACGCTTCGTGAATTTGCCGGAGTACAGCCACTGGCTACCCTGAATTTCATAGATGTATTGCCCAGATGGGATATCATCTAATGGCACCCTCAACAGTGATCCCGACTGATGGAAATTCATTTGCTTGACACTTGCACCGGCTTCATTGTACATCGTAAGCAGCACATCTCCTTTAAAACCTTCGGGCAGTGGAACATGAATCAATGCCACAGCGGGATTGGGATACGCAGGCTTCAATCCTTGACTCATAGACGATTGAATGAGCAGCGGTTGTGAACTCAATTGCAAATTATCGATGAAAAGCGTACTTCCATCCAACGCCTCATCAAACGGATAAGAAGTCGAACTCAGCTGCAGACGAAGGGTATCGGGCTCTTGAAATAAATGAAGCGGGATTTCAAAATAGGTCCAATTCTCCGTCGGATAGAACTGATAATAAGCCCCACCCAAACTTACAAGACCGCTAAGCATCTCAAGGGATAAAAGCCCGGCATCCTCTCCATCGGCGATGTATTTGTAATAGCCGGTCAGTGTATCGAGAAGTTCCGAATAAGGCAATCCACCGAACCAGTCACCTGATTCATTCATGTCACCTGTGCGAACACCTGAAGCATGCACATGACCATCCATATCGGAATAGGAAGACATCCATACAGCACGCTCACCATATGGCGTTTCATCGGTCCAATCCATCTCAAGTCCTTCAACCCTCCAACCTTGTGCGTGGTGTAAATCGCGTGAATCCCATAAGTCAAAATCCGAATTAGGCATTTGCTCTGTAACGAAGCGACCGGTAAAGGCAAGGCCGTCTAAATCCAAATAGCTGCCCGTTTGCATCACTTGCTCGTTGAGTACATTACTGGATACCGCCGCGAATATGACTGAATCAGGGGTTTCGTTCACCGCCAACAAATACTCAAACGGATGCCAAGCTGTTTGCTCTCCGTGAATCTTGAAAATGTGCTGATTGATAATTAGACCCTGCTTTTTAAAGGTGACCAAGATGAGCGCGGTGTCATTATAGAGCGTATGGTAACGCATGTGTCCGGTCAGGTATGTGGGACGATCATGGTAGGGTACCCCGCCTTGACCTTCGATGGGGTCACCGCCGGTGTTGCTCACATAACCGGGCATTACACGACCATTTTCTCCGTCCGTCATCATGCGAACACCATGACCTTGCGCCGACACCCCTTGAACAGGGACAACTGTTATCCATTCATTCTTATGGATTGTTTCGACATTAGAAGTGAGCCATTGGTTTGGCTCCAAAAAGTGAAAGTTTGTCCAATGCTCAAAGTCACCATTGGGAATGCTCTGTGCATGTACAAAGGTGTTAAAAGCAAAAACAAACAATAAGATAGTAATCTGTTTCATGGCACTAATATTTAGGAAACAAGACTACTGCTTCCGCTATGCCATGAAGAAGGGTACCGCTCAGGTCATGCGCTGAGAGGTGTCACGTTGAGCCGTGATGAACGCTTTAGGATTTACTTGATTGAAGCCTCTACATCCATTGGATCGCTTCCGGCAGAAAACGCCTTCAGCCATTGTCCTTCAGGAGAAACCAATACTTTGTGGAAGTTCCACTCCACTTTGTCATCGGATACTCCATTAGATTCCTTATTCATCAACCAGGTGTATACAGGATGTTGGTTATTTCCTTTCACATCAACCTTGGAAGCAAGCGGAAACGTAACGCCGTAGTTCTTCGTGCAGAACTCCTGGATTTCGTTTTCTGATCCGGGCTCTTGTCCTAGAAATTGATTACAAGGAAAACCGATAATGACTAACTTACCCTTGTGCTTCTCATACAGGGCTTCAAGCTTGCTGTATTGTGGAGTGTGACCGCACTTGCTGGCCACGTTCACACAGAGTACATACTTGCCTTTGTAATCGGCCATGCTAACGGTTTTACCGTTGATATCCGTGTAGGATAAATCGTAAAAGGATTTGGGTGTGGCTGCGATCATGGCGGCTTTTTTTTCGGGGGTTACTTTATTTCTGAAACTGTAGGCCACTGCGGCTGAGGCGATGATGGCAATAAGAATAAGTGCAGTTTTCATTGGGTTCTTTTATATGGCTTAAAACATGTCGAGAGGTAAATGGTTCATCATGTAGGGGGAACACCTTCGCTATTTCTATTGCCCCTCCCATCGGATGCTCTGATCCCTTCGCCACCAGGTAAGCTGCCGTTTGGCAAAATTGCGTGTGTGTTGTTTGATCTTGGTCACAGCTTCCTCAAGCGAGCATTGACCATCGATGTAATCAAAGAGTTCCTTGTAACCAACCGTATTTAGCGCCTGCAGACTACGATGGGGCAAAAGGGCTTTGACCTCACTCAGCAATCCAGATTCCATCATGACATCAACACGCTCGTCAATGCGCTTATACAACTGTTCGCGTGGCATATCCAGTCCGATTTTCTCCACTTCAAAATCACGCGGCCTGGCCGATGTCAAACGCAGATCCGAATACTTCTTTCCCGACACGGTGCATACTTCCAGGGCACGAATCAGCCGATGTGGGTTCTGTAAATCGACTTGAGCGTGATATACCGGATCAACCTCACGCAAGGCCTCTTGCAACACGCTAATTCCCTCGTCGCGCAGGCGATTCGACCATGCAGTGCGTACCTCCTTGTCCTTCGGTAATTCATCCAATCCGTTGATGAGTGCGTCAACGTAAAGCATACTGCCACCGCAACAGACGAGCGTATCATGTCGATGAAATAAATCATGGACGGTGGCCAGCGCCTCTCGTTCATAGCGACCGGCGCTGTATTCATCGTGAACGGATGCCGTGGCGATAAAATGATGGGGAACTGTTTGGAGTTCGTCCACTGACGGACGAGCTGCTCCAATGTTGAGCTCCTTGTAGATCTGACGAGAATCCGCAGAAATGATTTCCGTGCTCAGCGATTGCGCAAGTCGGATAGCATAAGCGGTTTTGCCGACTGCGGTAGGTCCCAGAACGACGATGAGCTTCTTCATACAGACGCGCAATTATCAGGCATCAATCAAACCACGACCAATCTTATTGATCTTTCCATCGGACATGAGTTTGCTGAAGAGTGTCTCCAGCAATCCATTGATGAAGACGTTGCTTTTGGGAGTACTATAATAGTTCGCCAACTCGATATACTCGTTCATGGTCACCTTTAACGGGATTGATTCGAAGGTTTGCGCTTCAGCCAAAGCCATTTTCAGGATGACCATATCCATTGTAGCGATACGATCCGCTTCCCAATTGGGAGCGTTATCAGCAATCATCTTTTCACTTTCAGCTCCAAGTGCAAGCGTTCTGCGGAACAATTGCTTGGTATACTCCTCTTCATCATCATCAGCCTTCCACAGCGGCATCAATGTAATATCGTTGTCACTCTCCTTGATCGTTTTTAGCGTCTTGAGTGCCATACTTGAAGCCAAATCGAGGTCATCATTCCAGAAAATACCGATTTCCTCCAACCAGTCGTGCATGTGCTCGAAGTTGATGAGCTCGCGGCGTAGAAAGCGCAATAAAAAGTCGCGATCATGCTCGAAGCCACGCTCTTTAGACGCCATGTATTCCTTGTAATCTTCCGACTCAATCAGCGATTTGAACATCGACCTCAAGAGATCATCGTTGTCTCTCCAACGAATATGGATTTCATTGGAGACTTTATCCAACACCTTACTGTTGGCTAGAATTCGTACCAAATTATTGGTTACGAACTTCGTGTTTGGATGCAAATCTTCGTGCGCGGGAAGCTTCTTGTTCATTCCCGCCTCTATCTTCTCAATAGCCTTGGCCTGCATTTCAGCGGGCAAGAGCAAAAGCGCAATGTAGAGATCACGAAAACGGTTGAAACTTTCGAAGAGAATCTTCTCATATTTCACCACATCGGGTTTGTCTTCGCTGTAGTAAGCGAAGATGATTTGCATCGTCTTGATGCGTATTTGTCGTCGGTTGAGCATAGTAGTTTTACAGTTTAAATTGGGTTACATCGTAGACTTAATCTTGGCTATGGAAGCAATTCTTGCTTCCGCAAGTTGATTCGCCGCTAAATAAGTCGGGATGGATTTTGTCTTCGAAATATTGAAAATATTCAATGCGGTACTATAGATGCCTTCGGTCTGCGCAAGGGCTGCATTGCGGTTGTAACCCACAATTTCCCAGTAGCAATTGATTATACCGCCGGCGTTCACCAAGTAATCAGGAGCGTAAAGAATGCCGCGCTTGAGCACTTCAACTCCATGCACCTTTTCATCCTTGAGCTGGTTGTTGGCCGCGCCGCAGATGATACTACACTTCAATCGGTCCAGCGTGTCGTCATTGATGGTCGCTCCCAGCGCACATGGACTGTAGATGTCCATCGGCAGGTCATAGATTTCCTTTGGGTCAACGGCCTTTACGCCGTGCTTTTTCACAACGGCATTGACGCGATCTTCATAGATATCGCAGATAGTCACCTCAGCGCCTTCCTTCACCAAATGCTCCACCAAATACTCGCCCACATGGCCAACGCCCTGCACCACGACTTTCTTTCCTGTCAATGAGTCGTTGCCCGAAACTTCCTTCTGGCTCGCTTTCATACCCATGTAAACGCCATAGGCCGTGACCGGACTTGGATCTCCGCTACCACCGAGGTATTCAGGCAGTCCAACGACGTGCTTAGTTTCCAAACGAACATATTCCATGTCGCGCGTGGAAATACCAACATCTTCAGCTGTAATGTACTTACCGCCACAATTGTTGACGAACTTACCGAAGCGGCGCATGAGTGCTTCACTTTTCTGTGTGCGCGCATCGCCAATGATGACGGCCTTTCCTCCACCGATATTCAAGCCGGCGAGTGAATTCTTATAGGTCATTCCGCGAGAAAGTCGCAGCGCATCAGTGATGGCTTCTTCCTCGGAGCCATAGGCCCACATGCGTGTTCCGCCAACTGCGGGACCAAGGGTGGTATTGTGAATTGCGATGATCGAACGTAACCCTGTTTCGTTGTCTTGGCAGAATACAAGTTGTTCGTGATTGAAGGTCGACATTCGACCGGTGACTGAGGCTTCAGTAACGTTAACTGCAGCCTTTTCCATGGTTTCCATCAATAGGTGTTTTTCGTTTTCGGCTTTCGGTAAAATCGTTTTCTACCCGGCCAAACTAGTGGTTCAAATCGCTGTTATTGTAAAATCTCGTCTATTGCCAATGCCAATCTGCGGTCGCGATCGGTGATAATGTCCCCTGCATCGTGAGTGCTCAATTCAACGCGCACATAGTTGTATACGTTAAACCATGCAGGATGGTGTCCCATCTTCTCACTGATGAAAGCTACACGTGTCATAAACGTGAAGGCTTCCTGAAAATCCTTAAATCGGAATTCTCGTACCAGTTTGTTATCAGTTTCCTTCCACATAGGGCGGTGGTTAAATTTGGACAAATATAGGTGTAATGCCCCATCAAATCGCAACAAACAGGGGTTTAGCCATGGCTATATACTCGCACTTCGCTCCGATTTAATTAACTCCACACGAATACGACTAAGTGCCTCCGGGGTAATTCCCAAATAGGACGCAATTAAGCGCTGAGAAACACGCTGTTGCAGATTGGGATAGGTCGTAATAAACTCCTGATAGCGCTCGGTAGCCGAGGCACTCAAAAGCAGCAGCACGCGCTTTTGCAACACCGCTATACGCCGCAACAATCGGTTCAATTCCAACCCGGCAAAGTCAGGATGACTGCCCATGTGCTTATTGACCAACTCCTCAAATATATCCGCGCGGATGACCTCTACTTCTGTGTCTTCCAATGCATCAATTGACAAAACAGCGGGGGATTGCATCGCGGTTGATTGAATATCGGAAATAATCCAGCCTTCCGGAGCAAACATGAACACGTGCTCCTTGCCTTTTTCATCGACACTAAAACTTCGAAGCAGACCGCTTCTCACAAAATAGGCGTGTTTGGCATCATCTCCGCGGTGCTGAAGTACCTCGCCTCGCTTTACGTTGACCAACTTCACCTGACTAAGGAGTTCATTGAGCTCGGAAGACTCAGCAAGAGAATGACCCTTAAAATATTGCGTGAAGTCAATCATGGATTAATGCTTCAAAGATAGCGTGGGTGAATCACCTTCCAAACCATCCACGATCGCCCTGTTTAATGTCGTAAAACCAGTCCCAGTAACTCAAGTGATGACTTCGAATGAAGCCTTTTTTAGCGCCTTTGGGAATGAAAAGCCGGCCTCCCTTTTCCGGGTTCAGTTGATCGATACCGGCAACCGCGCACTGCGGTGCAATACCGTCTTGCCTGCAGGTTATATCCGCACCCTTCTCAAATCGATCACTTCCATATTGCCAGACTTCCTGAAACTTGTTCCAGTCAGTGCCTTTAATACCCGGACTTTCCGGAGCGAGGATGAGTATTTTACCCAAAACGACATAGGGACTTACCGCGTCCAGAAATCCCAAAGCATAGGAATAACCCATGCTATGGCAAACAACGTCGATGGTATCCTGCGAATGAGGTGCAATACCAACTATAAAACGCTCTCCACATCGTTTGCCATTTTCAAATCGAATTTGAAAACCCTCCTCATTGGGCTCATCATTGAAGCCCCAATTGCTGCGCCCCACCCAGCCAAAGCGTGTCACCAGCCAGGACCATATACTGCGTCTTTTGGTGCGATGCATGGAGGTTGCCACAGGATGGTGCCCGTCGATATACAGTGGCGTAACCGGCTGAAACCTTGAAATTAAGGTATCGTCGATATCGAACCAATAGCCCGCTGGCGACATACCACCGGCCGGAGAGACCGTGTAGATTTCATTGGACGTCGTCATGGTATCGAGGTGCAAGCCACGGTAACCATTGGAGAAAACAAGGTAACGCTTTTGGGCACTCAACGTTATGGTGATGAGTGAGAGAACAACCAAGAGAATTTGTTTACTGACCATATTGATAAAATATTCCTTCCGCAAAGCCGGTCCAGAGGCATGCCCGTTGACCGGATACCTTTAACCCATTATTGACCCAAGTATTGCATGTATGAATCATGCTGTAGGTGCCATGGGCATCATAATAACGATCATGCTCATAGTTAACTCCCGGTTTCAGTGGTTGAAGCATAATGCGCTTGCCTTGCGAATCGGCAATAAGTGTTCGTGAAATATAGCGGCACAATCGGCGATACTGATTCTCTGTCAAACCCAACTTCACTATTGGTTTATACTCCGGCACGGTATAATAATACGTAGCATGTATTCCCGCCGTGCCCAAACCCGTTGCTGCCGATACCGCTGTGCTGACGGTCAAATCTGCCCACGTAGGTGTGTTGAGATAAAACCCCTTGTCTCCCCAACCAATGGCAAGCCATGGAAGTGTCGTGTCCGGGTCCGCGTTGTTGACGTAAGGAAAGTCAAGAGTCCAATCATGAACTTCTGTTTTGGCTTTCACAAAAAAGTCGGTATGAGGACCTGATTTGAGCAGGTAAACGTCGTAAGTCGGATTTTCCGTAGAAGACATTTCCTCCGCAGGCAACGGAATGATTGCGCTTACAGCCGCGAACAGCGCATAGCAGAGCAACCCGTATACGAATACCATGACCAGAACGCGCAGCAGCCTTACTGTTGCACCGAATAACCGAAACACCGTATTACGCGAAGTTGCCAACATGGAGCACGATACGTTTTTTAGATGCGGAAAGGTAATGAGTCCGTTAGAAATGGCCGGGGAATTATCAAAAAATGGATAGAATAAGCTAACAGCACTCAGGTAGTATTCATCGCTATCTTGGCCCACCTAAGCCACCACCCAACGGAAACATGTCGAAAGCCACTGTAATCGGACTTCAATCGCCACCTCATAGTGGATACTCGGAAGCTTATTTTGCTACGCTCATTGTCCGGATGGAGCAGGAATTGAAAGACATGACGCATCGCAAGGATCCGCGTGCTGTTTTCCAACTCACCTACCTCACCTTTTCAAAGCACGTTTACGACAATCTCCTTGGTGGCTCCTTTGCAAATCAACAATGGGCCACAGATATGTGTTGCCGATTTGTGGAAATCTACCTTTTGCAAATGCAACTATGGGAGGAGAAATCGCCTGAGCAATGCAAGACATGGCGTGAGGCCCTTGAACTCATGGAGAGAGGAAAACTGAATGTGCTGCAATGCATGTTTCTGGGCATGAACGCGCATATCAATTATGACCTCGCCTTCTGCACCCTTGGTGCCTGTTTAGCGCATGATGATATGCTCCTTCAATCAAACCAATCACTAAGCGATACGAAAAGCGCACGAAGCTGGGAAGATCGTTATCGCGATTACCTTCAAATTAATCATGTCGGATGGCGCAGCATCACGCATATTCAAGATGAAGTGCTGAATCGCTTTCATCCTATTCTGGGTGTATTCAACCGATGGGGCACCAAAATATCCAAGCCGCTATCCTTGCGTGTATTAATGGCCTCACGCGACCAAGCATGGCGCAGAACAGCCTTACTGATGCATGCACACTCAAGGGAAGAAACAGAGGCTTTATCGCAATTGATTGACCATGCAGCACTTCGGTGGTCGCATGCTATTCAAACGATTTCCATTAATCCCTTGTTCGCTCATCGCGCTATTCGCAAATGGCAGTCAGGGAGTGACGTTTCGCGTGAACCATTCTTTCGCACTTTGATGGATGCGCTTCAGCGCGAAACCCATACTAGTCAGTTGTTGATGGCTGAATTGGCCTTCGCAGGTGCAGGTAGCGTGGTGATCATAAAACATCTGTTGACGCAACGGAAATTCGAAAAAGCGCGACAGTGGGCAACGCATATTTGCGAATATGGCACTTCCTCCCAGTTTGAATCCCTGCTAACCTATTTTAAGCTTCATGCCAATGCCTGCGCATCACTTATCTTGAGCATTCGCGTGAATTCACGCACGCCCAAACAACGCATTAAACCTCTGTTGCGGTTAAAGAAAACCGTTTTAGAGGCACGTCAACGGGTCCTTCTTCAGTTCACACAGGACATCGATATAAAAAACTACGACATACTATTGACTGCGATTCAGTCGGAGGTCCATCACATCAAAAAACACATTAACATGCACACTTCGAACGATGCCATTCCGCAACCCTTGCTCAAAGCGATGTCGGAAGACACCAACCCCTGGCTGTCGCATCTCGCTAAGGGAATTATATCACATCTGGGAGGAAGAATTACCGAGGAGCCCATCGTCGAGGCTGTTTTGTTTTTGAAGGACTCCCCTATTTTTTCTTCGATTCAAACGGAATATCTCTACGCACTATGCAAGCATGTAGAGATTCATCATCATGCCAAGGGTGAATTCATCATTCAGCAAGGTGAAGCTTCGCGGGGCATTTGGATTATTAAGTCAGGAATGGTTCAAATTTCCGGAGAAAACCAAAAAGTAATCTCACACTTGGGGGCTTATGATGTGGTGGGGGAACTCTCCTGTATAGGTGGCATACCAGCGACAGCCAATGCCATTACAGTGGAGCCAACAAGTGCCTACTTCATTCATTCCGCCGATTTCATGTCGGCTCTACGCGATGCACCGGAGATTGCGCTGAACCTGATGCAAACCATGGTCAAGAGGCTGAGTGAAACCTCTCATTCTTTAATGACCAAATCGGATACGAGCGCATGAATCCCTGGCGCTCCAACGTTCTTTCACGCATAGCAGCGTTAGATCCGGAGAAGGATCATTGGGAAATTGTGCGCCTGAGCTCATTCTATGATTTTCCGTGGGATTATGCGCGTGCACTGGAACTGGCGCTTTTCAAAACATTTGCCTCGCCAGCTATTTCGGGGGTACTCCATCAGTCCGGTAAATTCGAGCACAGTACACAGCGACGTTATGACGACACCGACATTATCCTCAATTATATCATTGAATTCGGATTGAACGACCCGCGAGGTCGCTCTGCGCTGGAGCGCATGAACTTCGTGCACAGCCATTTTCCCATTCAGAATGATGACTACCTCTATGTTTTGAGCACCTTCATCTTTGAACCTCGCAAATGGGTAGAACGATTTGGAAGAAGACAACTTCATCCGCATGAATTACGAGCAGGATTCTTGGTATGGCGAGAAATCGGTCGTGCAATGGGTATTCATTCCATCCCCTCAAACGCTGAAGAATTGGAGGCTTGGTCTATTCAATACGAAAAGAAACGATTCAAGCCTGCATTGAGCAATACTAGGGTAAGCCAGGCCACACTCACGCTTATGCTTGGTTGGTTCTTTCCCCGAATGACACATCGTAAACTCCAGCCATTTGTGCTCAGCCTATTCGACGATGATTTTATTCGTACACTGGGATTTCCGTTGCCATCACGATGGGCACGAGGATTTACAATTACGCTGATGGACTTACGCAAATTGACATTGCGTTTGATGCCGGCGCGTCGGAAGCCATACCACCGTTCAAAACGAAAGCTTAAATCCTACCCAAGCGGATATTCTCCACATTCATCTACCTCCGCCCCATAATCTCTTCCAAATCCGAAATATTTCGTGTAAGATCCGTCTGTATTATCTCCCACAACACCTCATCGTCCACGTCAAAAAACTCATGCACAACAAAGTTTCGCAACGCCAAGATGTGGTTCCATGGTAATTGCTTGTGTTTTCGCTGGAAGCTGAACGGAATATGCTTCACGCTCTCTCCCATGATTTCGAAATTCCGGATGACAGCATCCTTGACCAACTCGTCCTGATTAAATTGACTGAACGACTTAAATTCCGCCGTATACGCGCGAATCTTCCTCATGGCCAGAAGCATGGAATCCAGGAAAAAGTCATATCGCGCTGAAGTACTGTTCATGCGTAGTGAATCGAAGCCATGATTTCTTCCTTAAGCGCCGGTTTGATGGCTCGCGGTGTGAGGATGTCGATGTGTATTCCCAGTTTTTCCTCAATGTGTTCTTTGAGTTCAAAAAGCTTCCACCCCAACGGCCGCTCCAATTCTACGTAGACATTGATATCACACAACCGATTGTGGTGGTGATCAATATAACAATCGAAACAACCCAATTTGGTAATGCCATAGCGACGTTCCAAATCGTATTTCATCCGTGTAAGCTGTTTGACGATGTTCGGATCCATGGTATTATTTAGCGCACAATGGTCATTTCCTTCAACAAATAATCAGCGTCCGCATAAACATCAATAACCCATAATACATAGCGAACGTCGACCATAATATTGCGGCATATTTCCGGATTGTACATGATGTCGCTCATGGTGCTTTCCCACGAGCGGTCGAAGTTGATTCCCGTCAATTCACCCTTGGCATTTAACGCCGGTGAACCGCTATTACCACCTGTTGTGTGATTACTACCGGTGTAACATACGTTCAATTCACCACCGGAGGCATAATCTCCGTAATTACGCGCCTCCAGTAACGATTTCAACTTTGGGCTAATTGCAAAATCCAGGTTTCCTGTATAGTATTTCTGAAGGATACCATCGGCCGTAGTGTGAGGTGTGTAATGCTCCCCATCACGCGGATAGCTACCGTCAACTTTGCCATAGGAAATGCGCAAGGTGCTGTTGGCGTCGGCCCAATAGTTACCGGGGAACATCTTCATCATACCCTCGGTGTATTTCTGCATCCAAAAGTCAATTTGCTTGTTGAGATCCCCCACCAAAGGACGCAGGCGTGTATTGTAATCATCCATCATCCAGACGGCATGCGAGTAGAAATAATCCCCCTTCATTTTCTTCATCATTCCCTTTCCGGGATTATCCAGGAGTTTAAACAAGGCTGTTGAATCGCTGAAAACGCTTTTTTCGTAGTAACCGCGATACTGCGCCTCGCTTACCTCTTCTGCTTTGTCAAATTTATCAATAATATTATATTTCTTCTCGTACAACGGTTGCAGCCTGCTATAGATGGCCATTTCTGTGGCAAGGTCAAAATCCTTATAGAAAGCGCGCGCACCGGTTTTGAGGTCATCAATGGTGGATTGAAGTTTTCCTTGTGCCTTCAGTGTATCGTAATTGGCAACAAGATCATGAAAGCGATAACTGAAATTGAAAAGCTCAGGGCCGTAGTACATGTACTCAACGAATAGCTGCGCTTCAAAATTGAAGTTATTCACCTGATCATAAAGTCCCTTGAGTTTGGGTAAGACTTCCTCGTATTCCTTGAACTCCGGCTTCTTGCATTGCGCGGTATATTCTTCTTCGAACTTGCGCTTTTGATCAAGTGCCCGAAAGTTGGTCAGACCGATTTGTTGGCCTTTCCACTTTTTCCAGGCATTGGCCACGTCGCTTTGTTTCGCAGCGTACTTAATGCGAATCTCATCGCTGGCGCGCATACGACCTTCCAGCACAGCAATAGTTTGATCGCGCATATCGATGCGCATAGGATTAAGCTTCGTAGTAACAAAGTTGACGGCATAACTCGTCAGGAGGTGCTCCGTTCTTCCGGGAAAGCCATAGACCATGCTGAAATCGCCTTCCTTGACGCCGCCGATGTTGATGGGCAGGTGATGCGCGGGTTTGAAGGGCACGTTAGAAGCACTGTACTTAGCCGGCTCGTTCTTGGCATCGGCGTAGATGCGAAACACACTGAAGTCGCCTGTATGACGCGGCCATACCCAATTGTCGGTATCACCACCGAACTTGCCGATTTCACTGGGTGGAGCACCTACCAAACGCACGTCATTGTAGGATTTGGTAAGAATGGCCAAATACTGATTACCATAATTAAACGACTTCAATTGCAAGCCCAATGCTGGGTTTTCCTTTTTGTATTGCTCTTCCAGGGCCTTTTTGTTTTTCTGCAACAGCGCATCCACTTCGGCGGGTGTCATGGTCGAGCTAATGCCTTTGCGCATGGCCTCGGTCACATCATCCATGCGCACTACAAACACGACACTGAGGCCATCGCAACGCAACTCTTCTGCTCTGCTCTTGGCCCAGAAGCCATCCTTCAGGTAGTCATTTTTAAGGGACGAATGGAATTGGATATAGTCGAAGCCGCAGTGGTGATTGGTAAAGAGCAAGCCGTCGTTGCTGACGATTTCACCGGTGCATCCGCCGCCGAAGAGCACAATGGCATCTTTCAGACTGGAGCCATTGGCATCGTATAAATCTTCAGCGGTAAGCTGCAATCCTTGCGACTGCATATCGCTGTAAACGACGTTCAACAATGATGGAATCCACATGCCTTCTTTGGCGAAGGCAGTTTGAGTTAAAAAGAGTACTGCAGCGAGTAAGCGCAATTTCATAATGAGAATGGTTTGGGTGGCAAGTTAACAATAGAGGACAGATATATTAAAATCAGAGAATGTTCGAAAACCTAAGCCAACGACTTCCTGAAAATTCTAACCGAGAAAATCCCATCAACTATGATTATTCATATCGGGGTAATAACTCCAGAGTTCCAAAAGAATTTTACATTGCATCTTATAAATCCACCTAAAATGAATTCTTGCATGCGATCATTAATTGCTTTCCTTTTGCTGTTGCAATTTGAAGCACACAGCCAAAGTTCCACGTCGAACGAACCACTTCCACTTGACCCCATTATTCGTACCGGAGTGCTCCCGAATGGTCTGACTTACTTCATCCGACACAATGAAAAACCGGACAACCGAGTTGCCTTGCGTATGGCCGTAAAAACCGGCAGCACGATGGAGGACGACGATCAGCAAGGGCTTGCTCACCTTATCGAGCACATGGCCTTCAACGGAACCAAGCATTTTGCAAAGCAAGATTTGGTCAATTATCTGGAAAAAACAGGAACCAAGTTTGGTCCGCACCTCAATGCTTATACGAGTTTCGACGAAACTGTCTATATGCTGCAAGTGCCAACCGATGACCCTGAGATTCTTTCCAATGGCTTGCTCATACTGGAAGACTGGGCATCCGGTCTCACCTTTGAGCCGAAGGAAATCGACGCCGAACGTGGCGTTGTCATTGAAGAGTGGCGCACCAGATTGGGCGCAGGAGAGCGCATGCGCAATCAATACTGGCCTGTGCTCTTCAAAGATTCACGCTATGGTGAGCGCCTGCCAATTGGGAAAACAGACATTATCAAAAATGCGCCCTATGATCGCCTGACCAGTTTCTACAAGGAATTTTATCGTCCAAACAACATGGCCATCATGATCATCGGTGACATCGATGTGGACGCCATGGAAGCTGAAATCAAAAAGCGTTTCACATCACTGACCAATCCTTCGAAATACCGCGAAAACACCCAGTTTTCTGTACCCGACCACCGTGAATTCCGCATCGCTACCGCGGTCGATAAAGAAGCGTCGTGGACCAATGTTGATTTGACTTACAAATTACCGGTGACCGTGATTCATACGCGCGACGACTATCGCTACTACTTGTTGACGCAATTATTCAACGGCATGATGAACAGCAGGTTCAATGAACTTGCACACAGTCCGAATCCTCCCTTTGCTAATGCGGGTGCCTATTACTCCAACTGGGTAGCAACAAAAAACGCATTCTCATCGAGTGCCTATGTCGTGGACACCGGCATTGAAAAGGGCCTTAAAGCATTAATCACCGAAAATAACCGGGTAAAACTGTATGGCTTTTTGCCCACAGAGCTTGAGCGTCAAAAAAGCAAGATCCTTGCATTGTATGAAAACGAATTTCGTGAACGCGAAAAGCAAGAGTCTTCGCGTTATGCTTACGAATTGGTTGATCATTTCCTGCGTGGAAATGCTGTACCCGGGATTACCTTGGAACTTGAAATGTGTAAGGAAATGTTGTCGAGTATTTCCGTTGCCGAAATCAATCAATTGGCCAAGGATTGGATTACACAGGATGGAAGCAATTGCACGCTAATTATTGAAGCTCCGGATAAACCCGACCTCGATATCCCAACGGATCCCGAGATACGCGCTATGTTTGACGAACCCGCTATTAAAAATCCCAAGCCCTATGAAGACGCAGTGAATACCACCCCCTTTTTTAACAAGCAATTGACAAAGGGTAGCGTGGTGTCTAAAACTCCGCACAAGGACTTCGATTATGCTACATGGACCTTGTCAAATGGAATCGAAGTCACCTGGAAAAAGACCGATTTTAAGGCCGATCAAGTAACGGTTTACGCCATGAGCAAGGGAGGCACAGGATTGGTCAGTGATGCGGATTTTGAAAACCTAGACGCGGCTCCAAAAATTGCAGGCGTCACCGGTCTTGGCACTTATTCTTATCCGGAACTCAGCAAATACACCACCGGTAAAATTGTATCCATTTATCCCTACGTATCGGAAAATCTAGAGACCATTTATGGGACAAGCTCCGTCAATGATTTCGAACTTCTCCTGCAAATGACTCATCATTGCATGAGCGGAATAGCTGTTGAGACGGATGCATTTACCTCGTTCAAGAATAGCCAGGAAAGTTTTTGGAAAAACCGCGCATTGGATCCCAACGGACAATTCCGTGATACCATCAACTATTACTTAACCGGCAACCATCCTCGTAAGCGACCACTGACGATGGATCGTGTCAATAGAACGAATCATCAAAAGAGCATGGAATTGTTCAACGCACGATTCCGTGATGCGAATGATTTTAAGTTCTTTATAGTTGGAAACATTGACGAGGCGAAGCTTGAGGAATATTGCAACACGTATTTGGCTACACTGCCCTCAAGCCCGACTTCTGATGATTTTCATCCCATCGATATTCAACCTTCACCTACCCCCTATTCCAAAACGGTCTATGCCGGAAAAGAAGATAAAGCGAATGTTCAACTGACCTATATCGGAGCTGCATCATTTTCAATCAGCGAGAATATGATGTTGGATGCCCTGCAAAAATTGGCAGGCATCAAACTGCGTGAATCCTTGCGCGAAGAGAATTCAGGCACTTATGGGGTCAATTGTTACGGCTTTCTCAAGCGTCAACCGGCAAAGGGTTATGAAAGCACAATTTCATGGCAATGCGCCCCGGCAAACGTTGATCTCTTATTGAATGCGGCGAAAAAAGTAATTGCCAAAATCAAAACTGACGGATGTACTGAAGATGAAATCATGAAGGTGAAAGAGACACTTCGCAGAGATCGTGAGGTTAATTTGAAAGAGAACAATTATTGGCGCGGTCAATTGGTTAATAAGGCGTTTTATGGAGATGACATCCTCAGTGATGCCGAGTTTGACCGCATCCTCAGTGGCATAACCTCGGAAAAAATGAAATCGCTGGCTACGACCTATTACGATGAAAAGGCATTGGCAACCTTCATCCATCTGCCGGAAACAGCGAAGAAATAAGCGGTTGAAAAGCCTTCACAATCAGTGGCTGAGTTTGAAATGTTCGTATCGCACCATGGTTCACTAAAAAAAAAACACACCATTGCTTGCAATTTGAAAATATGCGTGTACTTTTGCGCCTCCCAATCCGAAAGGAGAAGGATAGAACAACGTCACTGTTGTGAAACGGTCGGGTAGTTCAGTTGGTTAGAATACGTGCCTGTCACGCACGGGGTCGCGGGTTCGAGTCCCGTCCCGACCGCCAAACAAGATTAAAAGCTCTGAGTAATCAGGGCTTTTTTCGTTTTAAATCTAGAAGCAATGTATTATGTATATATTCTGTATTCCGCGTCATTTCTGGTGTATTACAAAAGATACACAGAAAACATTAATGACCG
This sequence comes from Flavobacteriales bacterium, assembly GCA_947464885.1. Taxonomy (GTDB): domain Bacteria; phylum Bacteroidota; class Bacteroidia; order Flavobacteriales_D; family Sanyastnellaceae; genus JAIBBG01. The sequence continues at coordinate 874 of CANHYZ010000005.1, read as the reverse complement.
ATTAGCCCAACATAATGCCGGCTTGAGCAGATATACGGCAGGCAAAGGACCATGGGAGTTAATCATTCTCGAGTGTTATTCAACCAAGCGAGAAGCTCTTATTCGTGAAAAGTCGCTCAAGAGATGCAAGTCTGATTATTTCGAATGGCTGCGCATGCAACCAAGAAACTGTCTTCATCTCATAGAATAATGATGTTAGAATACACGCCTGTCATCTCGGCTCGGCCGAGACGGATTCGAGTCCTCTCGGCTGAGCCGAGAACCGCCAATCAAGAATAAAAGCTCTGAGTAATCAGGGCTTTTTTTTATTGATGTTTCGGCGCTACGCACCTGTTGGAACGCTCCCCTGCTTAGCCCACGCGGGGGATACATCATGTTTGTAACACGCGTAACACGTGCAAGCCCGGGAGGGGCGACATCTCGATAACAACAAGAACAACGCAATCACAAGCCCCGGAGGGGCGGCACACCGTACAGCACAACAACCTCTATTTCACCACGCTCACAAGCTTAGAAATCTGCGTCGCGCCATGCGTAAACACCATCAGGTATTCGCCACTGTAAAGGGTTCGCGTATCGAAATAAGCAATGGTGCTTCCCGGATATAGGCGTGTAGTTTGAATCAGCTTTCCGCTTAAATCAACCAATTCAACGTTCCAATCCAGGGTATTCAACCCTTTCAATTGAACGGCCACAAAATCAGTTGCCGGATTCGGGAAAACAGTGAGTTGCTCAACATCCAACTGCGCTGCAACTGCGCTAGGAGCTGCTGTATACGTGGTCACCGTCTCTGTTATGTTCTGCACTTTCGCACCTGTTCTAACACCATAAAATGTAGGTCCTACCACGTATGGATAGGCTGAATTCCAATTCT
>CANHYZ010000004.1 GCA_947464885.1 Flavobacteriales bacterium | reverse complement strand
GATCTCACGCGCTGGGCCGAACAGGGCGTGTTTCTGCTCAATGCAGTGCTAACGGTGGAGGAGAAGAAGCCCGGTTCACATGCCAAATACGGTTGGGAAGCCTTCACCGATGAAGTCATTCGCACCATCAGCGACCGACAGCCTCACGTAGTCTTTATGCTCTGGGGCAACTACGCCCAAAAGAAAGAAGCGCTTATCGACACCACCAAGCATCTCGTGCTCAAAGCACCACACCCGTCGCCTTTATCGGCCTATCAAGGATTCTTCGGATGCAAACACTTCTCTCAGGCGAACGCGTTTTTGGAAGGAAAGGGGCTGAATTCAGTGAAATGGTGAAATAGTGAATTAGTGAAATAGTTGCCCTCCGATTTCGCACACTTCACCTATAATAAAAGACCAACTTTCGCGGTACCTCGTCCTTCGTACTTTGTACTTTCCTCACCCCTCACCCCTAATCCCTTATCTTCGCCCCATGTCCGACTCCGCAAAAAAAGACAGTGCTGAAAAGGCGATTGCGCTTATTCGATCGCAGGCTCAAAGCCGCGATGCAAAGGCGTTATCCCTTGCGCTGATGAATGGTGATCGCGCAGCCTTGGCTCAAGCAATTACATGTATTGAAAGCGGACCGGAAGAGGTTGCCTCTGAGATCGTGCGCTTATGCTTGCCCCAATCCGGTAAGTCTGTCCGCATGGGAATTACCGGTGTGCCCGGAGTAGGGAAGAGCACCTTCATCGATACGTTCGGCATGGCCTTACTCGAGGCCGGGAAGAAAGTCGCTGTGCTGGCTGTCGACCCCAGCAGTCCCATCAGCAAGGGCAGTATCCTCGGCGATAAAACCCGCATGGAACGCTTGGCTGCCGATAGCAGAGCGTTTATCCGCCCTTCGCCTTCAAGCGATACGTTGGGGGGAGTTGCGCGCAAAACACGCGAGACCATTCTACTGTGTGAAGCCGCAGGTTACGATACAATTCTAGTGGAAACAGTAGGCGTGGGGCAAAGCGAAACTGCAGTTCACGCCATGACCGACTTCTTTGTACTGCTTATGCTCGCCGGAGCAGGCGATCAGCTGCAAGGCATCAAACGCGGCATCATGGAAATGTGCGATGCCATGATTATTACAAAAGCCGACGGCAACAACGCCGGAAATGCTACCAGGGCCAAAGCCGAATATGCCTCGGCGTTGCACTTGTTTCCTGCCCGGGAAGACGGTTGGTTTCCACCGGTAATGACAACTTCTGCTTTGGAACAAAAGGGGATTGACGACGTGGTCATGTTACTCGCTAATTATACTGCATGGATGCGAGAACGTGGTTTGATCAACGATCGACGTGAAAAGCAAAATCTGTCTTGGCTGCATGAAGAATTACGTGCAAAAATCGTGGAGCGCTTCTACGAAAACGCGGATGTGAAATTAAGGCTTGAAGCTATGGAACGTCGAGTTGCCGAAGGCACAATTTCTCCCTTTCAGGCCGCATTGAACATACTTGAAGGAAACAAATAGACCCTTTCCCCCAGCCGACAACCGAATTTGTTGTCAAACTGACCGGTTATTAATTCCCAAACAAGAAATGAATGTGTTCTTCTAATTTCGTTGAGATAAACTACCGGGATGCGCTTGCTGCTTTTTTTTATTGTGCTGAAGCTTTTGTCTGCAACAGACAACCAGGCCTATGCCCAGCAAAGCAGTTATCGATTCTTCCATTACACGCCCGACGAAGGTCTCATTGATAATACTGTACGTTGCTTCCTTAAAGATCGCAGTGGATTTCTGTGGGTAGGCACCAACTCGGGATTGTCGCGCTTTGACGGCTTTCGATTTACCAATTTTATTTGCAATCCTGCCGACAGCTCAAGCTTGAGCAGTAACCAAGTGGTCCATTTATTTGAAGACGCACAGGGCCAAATTTGGATATCAACGCACGATAACGGATTGAGTGTTTTCGATCCGAGAAAGAATCGGTTTAAACGCTTCCTGTACAATCCGGATAAGCCCAATGGAGTGCCGAATAATCACCCTACTGCGGTTTGCTATGATACAGCAGGCAATCTATGGATAGGTTTTTTCGGAAAGGGAATTGCGCGTTTTAACCCGAGCGATGATAGTTTCACATTGACGTCCTTTGACAATTCCTCTCAACTCTATAACTTCAATGAAATTATGGATGTCGAGGGCGATGCAGCGGGCAATCTTTGGATTTCGACCCGGGTGGGATTGGTTCGTTTTAATCCGACTAATGGCGATTTTACCCGAATAGAACAGCTTGAGCCCAATGGAAGCAAGTCGATGCAAAAGAACTTGTTTTTGAAGTTGCACATCAACGAGGAAGGAAATGTATTGGTGGGGTCTTGGGTAAATGGTATTTATGAATACAATCCTAAAAATGGTTCCTGGAAGCAGTATTTGATTGATCGAGAAAAACGGGAGAACACGGGATATGCCAATAAAATCAATGATTTCATACTCCTTGATCAGCATAGAATTCTTTTTACTTCCTATTATTTTGGGTTTGGAATACTAGATTATTCTTCCGGCACTATTGAATACCTTAAGCTGGAGAATGAGCGCTGGACGCGCACCCCCGGTGTGGAAACGGGTATTTGTCTATACAACTCAGGGAAACATATTTTCATGGGAACCAATACTGGCTTCTCTCGGATGACGGAGCGTTCGCGCGACATTTTTGAGTACGACGGTTCTGCGCTCAAATTTGATTTTGAGAACGGGGTGAATGTGCTTTCGTCTTTTATTCAACCCGATAACGACAGCCTTTTATACGGTGGAACCTATTATAGAAATGGATTATATTCTTTTTCCAACCAAACAGGTAAACTCAAAGGTTTGGTGCCATTGCAAGGGTATACGGGAATACTAGCCGTAAATGGGGTTATTCAATCCAAAGCGAATAATAAGGTCCATTATATTGCTTCCTCTCAGGGGTTACTCATGTTTAATACGCAAACTCCGGATATGCTTGCACGAGTGCAGCTTCCTGCAGAAGGCCTTACAGGAGCATATATATGGTCGATGAACTACGACTCATCCGGCTTGCTGTGGCTGGCCGCAAGCAACGGAATCTATGCTTGGAATGAGGTGGAAGGCTCCATCATTGATTACTCTGATACATTCCGGAAAGCTGCAGGATTAAACTCTTTTAACCTAATACAAACCTTTGCAGATAGTGAAGGAGGTATATGGTGCGTAACTGATCAACGTGGACTATTTCTTTTCCACCCCGCGCGTGGCGTTTGCAGGAAGTTTAACACAGACAGCCCTGCTTCCAATATCCTTCATGGCAATGCCGAATCAGTGCTGCAAGATGGGGAAGGGCGTATTTGGGTTAATATGTTCAGCATTGGACTTGCCTGTCTAAATCCAAAGAACGACAGCATTCGTTATTTTACCTCGGCCGACGGCCTGCTGAGTGCTCGCATTCTTTCAATGACTATGGATGGTGCAGGTAACTTGTGGGCACTTTCCGATAAAGGAGTGTCGGTGCTCAATACGCGTAATCTGCACATTCGCAATTTTACCAAGAAACAGGGACTGGAAATTGCCGATGCAAACGTCATTGAATTTCATCGTAATGGAGCTATGTACATCGGCGGAAGAGACTATGCGTGGAAGTTCAACCCGCAACTGTTGCTGGTCAATAATGAGCAGGGAAATATCTACATGACCTCCATTGAAGTGCTTTCAAAACCATATTCAGGCCCAGAAAATTATAATACGCTCGACACGCTTCGGTTGAAGTATTCAGAGGATGATGTTCGCTTTCGGTTTTCGGTACCCGATATTGGTTCGGAAGTGGATTACTATTATTATACGCAGCTCGATGGAGTCGATCACGATTGGGTACCTCAAGGCAAAGAAGGCGAAGCCGCCTATGCACAATTAAATAACGGGGTTTATACGCTTCATATTCGGGCTAAGAACGGAGCCGGCGAATGGTGCACGCAGGAACGCACATTACTACTGATTATCGATCCACCCTTTTGGAAAAGGACGGTTTTCATAGTGCCTGTTGTACTGTTGGTATTGGCCTTGCTGTTATGGATTTACAGGCAGCGAATCAGTCTAATTCGCAGAAAAGCTAACGAGCAGAGTGCTATACGGCAGCAGTTGAACGAACTCGAGAATAAGGCACTGCGCAGTCAAATGAATCCGCATTTTATCTTCAATAGTCTGAACTCGATTAATAGTTATATTATAAAGAATAAGAAGGATGAAGCTTCGGCTTTCGTGACCAAGTTTGCCCGCCTTATTCGCCTCATTCTCGATAACTCAATGGAAAGCAGTGTTGTGCTTGAAAGGGAGCTCATGGCACTGAACTTATACATTGAAATTGAAAACAAACGCTTTGAAAATAAATTCACATGGCAGATTGATGTGGACCCAAATCTCGATGTGAGCAATCTGCTCGTGCCGCCCATGGTCATTCAGCCTTATGTGGAGAACGCCATCTGGCATGGTCTGTTGCACAAAGACACCCCCGGCATGCTGCTCATCGGCCTGAGGCAAATGGAAGAGTTTGTCGAAATACGCATTGAAGATGATGGAGTAGGCAGACAGGCAGCCATTGGTTTAGGCAGCAAGACGTCGCTTAAAACCAAATCCCACGGTTTAGATGTTACAGCGAAGCGCATAGCCAATTTTAATCGATTCGCTATGGAAGGAGAGGCTGTCACCATTAAAGATCTATTCTCTTTGGATGGCAAACCTGTCGGCACATCCGTAGTGGTCAGGCTGGCACTGATTCGCAATACCCATAAATCAACCACATGATGCAATCTAAATTAAAAGCCGTTATCGTAGATGATGAATTGAGTGGCATTGAAGTGCTCGAATATGCATTGAAAAAACACTGCCCTGAAATTGATGTAGTGCATTCGTTTTCATCATCTACCGAAGCTATGAATTCGATTCCGGACATAATGCCCGATGTGTTGTTTGTCGATGTTGAAATGCCTCAATTGAACGGATTCGAACTGGTCGAAAAACTAGCCCCTCTGAATATTCAGGTCATTTTCACAACGGCCTACAATGAGTTTGCGTTGAAGGCATTTCGGGTTTCTGCTCTCGATTATTTGCTAAAGCCTGTGGATGTGGATGAGCTGAAGGCAGCTGTCGCTAAGTTGAAGTCTCTCATCAAATCGGATAATCACGCAATGGATGCTTTACTTGAATACATTAAGAGTCAGAAGCAGATCAATAAGATTAGTGTCTCGACCGATAAGGGTATTCACTTCATCGAAACATCGGACGTATTGTATTGTCTATCCACAGGGCCATATACCGTTTTTTATCTCAAGGTTGGTCAGGAGGTTGTGTGTTCTAAATCAATTGGTGAATACGAAAAGATGCTATCCGACAAAGGGTTTTACCGAATTCATAACTCGTCACTTATCAATGTGGAACACCTCAAGCGATTTGTCCGCACAGATGGCGGCTATGTTGAAATGAGTGATGGGAAAACACTTGCCGTTTCACGCCGCAAAAAGGATGAGTTTTTGACCTATTTGGGCCATTGACCAAATACCCGTTGAATTATACCGGTTATTAAGTGAATGAAGCCGTTCTTTAGATGTCCGGCTTTGACCCGAAAATCCTGAAAGAATATTGTTGGCAATACCCTGCTGTTATGATGCGTCATGCTTAAACGGGTCCATGATTGCTAACCACGATTCTAGCTTGAAAAGAACTGCTCACATAGTCTCTCTGTTTTTAGTGTTATTGTCATGGCTATGGTCCGTAAAACTTTGCGCTCAAGACCTTTCACTAATCGGCCAATCTAAGCCGGTGGTATTTAGCGGCTCTGTAAATGTGCAGGCTGGTCCGTATCTCTATTTCGGTGATGGTGACCCTCGGAATGACCCTTTCTGGTGGCAGGTCACAGGGTCACCTTCTGTCAATATTTACGGCTGGCAGATACCATTCAGCTTTAATTATGGAAGTCGCAACCGTTCCTTTAGTCAACCCTTTAATCGATATGGTGTTAGCCCTTACTATAAGTGGATTACACTCCATGGAGGTTATCGCAGCATCCGCATGAATCCGTATGTCATGTCAGGAGTTCAATTCCTAGGGGGCGGAGTGGAAATGAATCCGAAGGGTTTTCGCTTTTCCGCATTTTATGGACGGTTTGCAAAGCCTATTGCTCAAGACACCAATGCAACCATTACGGAAGCTCCAAATGCGGCTTTCAAACGCATGGGATATGGAGCTAAAGTGGGGGTGGGCAATCGAAGGTCGTATTTCGATCTATCGCTGGTTAAGGTCTATGACGAAGTTCAATCGATTGCTTTGCTCGACTCGGCCTCTCTCAAACCTCAAGATAATGTGGCGTTAGGTGTGAGCAGCAAACTGGCCCTGAGTAAGAGGTTAACCTTCAGCATGGATGTGGGACTGAGCCTGCTCAATCGCGATCTGAATTTGGTGGTGCTGGATACGGTGCAGCAATACAATCCGTTTCCGAGTTTCTTTCAGCCACGCGCAGGGGTTCAGTTGTTGAAGGCTGGGAATGCCTCCATAAGCTACAATCATAAGAACTTCGGATTGAAAGTACAGGCCAAGCAAGTCGATCCGGATTATCGAGCTTTGGCTGCCTTCTACCAGCAAACCGATATTCGTTCAGTTACCATCGAGCCATCAATTCGATTGATGAAGAATAAAATCAAACTGAGCGGAAGCATCGGTAAACAGCAAGACAACATTACAGGCAGAAAATCTTATACTTCAGTACGTACTATCAGCTCAGCTAATCTGGGGTTGCAACCTACCAAGAATTATAATCTGAACCTGAATTTTTCAAACTACGGAACCGCTCAGGAGCAGGGCCTTCGGGTAGTGAACGACACGTTTCGCGTGGCTCAAAACAACCTTAGCCTGAGTTTGTCGCAGAATTATACGGTAATCAATAAACTTCGCTCGATGAATTTCACGATGAACGTGAGCTATCAGGAGTTGCAAGATCTGAATCCCTTTGGTACCTATGCCACAGGAGAAAATCAGGTGTGGTTTTTAAATATGAATGCCAATCATATTCGACTGCGCGACAATTTTGGCTTAATGGGAGGGGTGAATCTGAGTCACAATTCATTTTACACCGGATCATATTTTCTCGTTGGACCTACTATCGGGGCTTCCAAACCATTCAGGAATGATAAGCTTCGCACAAACTTGAGCTTATCTTACAACAGAGGCTTCCAAAGTGGACAACCTGCCGGAGCAACGCTTAACAGCTTTGCCACCGTGGCCTATCAGATCAAGAAAGCGCACCAATTTAACCTTACGATTAACGCTCTGCACAACAGCACACCATTTGTGACTTCAACAGGCGGCACTTTTACGGAAGTCAGATTTTTAGTCGGTTATACGCTCAACCTTCAACGCAAATCCTAATCTACCATGAGAAAACAAGCGATTCTATCTTTCCTGTTGCTGTGTTTTGCAGGCCTTAAACTTGCGGCACAGCCTTATCAATTGTCGCTGTCAATCAATGTCAACCCACCTTATTCGGCAGATTACACTGACTATTTCTCAAGCCTCAATCAGATTTCTGTCACTATCATAAACTCATCACCGACCGAGCAGAGTATTTATCTCGCAGGTTCTATAGCGACCACTGATGGAAACATTTTCGTTCGCACGGAGGCTGCAGAGCGTTGGCCCGGGTCAGCATTAACCATTCCTTCCGGTCCGTCAACTACCATGCTCAATGGAATGGATTTACGTCCGTTTGCAGAGAACAGCAATGTAGATTACGGTGGAATTACGCCTCAGGATATTGTAGCCGGACTTTTACCTGAAGGAGAATACCAAGTCTGCTTGCGCGCTTATGACTATAACAACTATCAGCCTGTGTCATCGGATCATTGCTCCAATACATTTACGATAGCCTATCCGCCACCGCCGGCTCTGAACACCCCCGATTGTGGTGCAAGTATCGCACGTACGGCCCCTCAAAACATCTTGTTCAACTGGCAAACGCCCATGGGAGTGCCGCCTACAGCCCAGGCACGTTATCGCTTTACTCTGGTCCAACTTCCCGACGGAATTGACGCTGTATCAGCGCTTGAAAATGCTGCTGATCCCATTTATAGCGCCGAAACGCAGAGTACGAGCATCATGTATGGAATTGCCCAACCCAACTTGATTTCACCTCGAACCTATGCTTGGCGAGTTCAGGTATATGACGAATTGGGCGGAACCGAGTTTCAAAATGAAGGTTACTCCGAGCCGTGCACCTTTAACTATCTGGAGCCCGGAAGTCAGGGTAACCCCTTCACCCTTGTTTTTCCGCTGGAGGGCGATACGCTTCCATGGGAGAAAATGCCCATCATGCATCGATTTGATCCGTACTCAGTGCATTATGTTGATTATGAGCATCAGTTTAAATTGCGCAGAAACGGCACCCAAGTCGATACCTACAATGCCGATAATTCGTGGCCTCATGGACCTCAGCAAGGTCAAAGTAGTTTTTTGTCGGGCATTACACAGGAACAAAGTCAGCACTTAAACCTCTATAAACCGCTGAGTGCTGATGGTATTGTTCCCTTCAATGCAGGAGAGGCATTCGACTGGGACGCCGATATTCAGTTGAGTAGTTCAGGCGGTGAAACCTATTTGACAGGAAGCCTGGCAGGTTCTTTTGTCAGTGGAATGGGGCGCCCTAGACCCATTGCACCGATGAACAATGACTCGGTCGAAAAGAATATGGAAGTGACCTTGCGTTTCGCAACCTCGGCACCTCCATCACGCTTAACGCCGCCCTATGCGCTAATGCAAACTTCGGGGCCTAATCATATCGTTAACTTCTTCAATAGTGGTGTCGATGAACGCTGGCTATTAGAGGTTAGTCGAACACGCGATTTTGCGACCGTCATCGCCAGTAAGTCGAAGCGAATAGGGCAGGGGCTTTCTTATAATGCTACCTCTTGTTCAGACCAATGTCTGCTTGACTCGTTGTATCGCGATGAAACGTTTCTGTATACACCTGCCGACACAGGTGATTATTACTGGCGTGTGCGCTGGATGCTGGACCCTGTATCTGCATCCGGACCTTCGTATCACGATGGTCCAACATGGAAATTTGTCGTGAAAGATTCCCTGACTACAGATCCCGAACCACCAACGCCGGGCGAATGCGTAAATACCTGTGATGGTCCAATTATTTATCCTTCGGAACGCGTGCCTGTTACAACTGCTGCAGTAGGTAATGTGGTTGCCATTGGCATGTTCAGTATGACCATCACCGAAATCAACTGGAGTAGCACCGCGGCAAGCGGCAAGGGAACGATTCATGTTCCACTCATGCGGGCCCCCATTAAAGTACGCTTCACTTCGATTAAAATTAACGCATCCAATAGAGTTTACGAAGGAGAAGTAATCGCGGAATATGATAATGAAGCCATCGTTCCGGCCGGTATCATGCAGGGTGTTTCTCAAATAGCCTCGCTCAATGAAACCCAAGCTCGTCAATTGGACTTATTTGTTAATTCCTCGAGCAGACTAGTGTCTATGCTATTGCCAGATAATCCGATGGGATTACCCATTGGATTGGATAATACTATGGACGATCACAGGGTTACCATTGGAGTTGTTGGGATGAAATTTACTCCTGAAACGGCTAGACTAAATGCCATGGTTTCGATGGATGTTCCGGGCGCTCACGGTTGGCTTAGTTTGGGTGCAACCGATATCTGCTTCCACCCCAATGGGCTCGGAGGCGATGGCCGGGCAATGCTCTATTTACCACTCGACCACGTAATACCTTTTGGTGACAGTATCTCCTTGCGATTTAATCAGACACGTTTCAGTGAAGATTATAACACGGTGCTTGATTCCGGCACTTTTGTGAGTTGGGATTGCCGCGGCTTCCGCTCACTCGCCATCGATGGTGCGGTCGTATTCGGTCGTGATATGCTGGTGGAAGACCTGGCAGATGGAAGGGAGGGCACGCATCAAATTGAAGCTCAATTCACGGCTAAAGTGCGCCGCCGCGGTGAGTGGCTCACACGCATTAACTTCAATCATCCTTTCCAGGTGAAGGGAGTTCCCGGGTGGGGCTTCGAGGTTGAAGAAGCCTGGCTCGACTTCGCCGACACCGAGAACCCTGTTGGTTTTAGTTTCCCGCAGCAATACGCGTTTGATACTACACTTTACAATCCCACTGGCGCAGATTTGTCTGATGAGGATGCATCGCTATACTGGAAAGGCTTTTATCTGAAGCGACAATCGATACGCATACCACCGGAGTTTAAGACCTACTCTAATCCAAGCAACCGACTCACATTTGCGGTGAACGATATGCTTATCGACCGCTCAGGCCTTTCAGCTAGTTTCCGGTTGGAGAATCTATTTGAAGTGACCGATGGCAACCTCAGCGGTTGGGGTTTCTCGATGGATACGTTGATGGTCGATGTTGTTCAGAATTCGTTTTCGCGCGGTGGATTTGTGGGTGAAATCCAGATTCCCATCAGCGACTCGGCACTTGTATATACTTCCATGATTCGGCAGAACATAGTATCCAAGAACTTCAGTTATGAGCTTCGAGTTACTCCGAAAGACACAATCAATGCCGACCTCTGGGCAGCCGAATTAGCGCTTAATCCAACATGCTATATTCAAGCAACCATCGACTCTGCCGGAGTATTTGCACGTGCAGAACTAAGCGGTAAAATGAATATCAATGCGAGTCTGGATGGAGTAGGTGACATCAATTTCCAACTCATGGAGTTTCAGGAGCTTGGCTTCCAGACACGCGAGCCTTACATCGATTGCGCAGATTGTCTGAATATGGGATTTGCTAGTCCGCAGAAGTTTATGGGCGGATCAAGTGCGGTTGAAAATGAGAGCGAAAGTGGTGAAGAAAGTAACGGAGGCCTCAGTGGTTTTCCTGTCAACATTGAAGGCATTGGGCTTAAGATTGCCGGCGGATCGGATGACGATGCATCAACCGGTTCAGGTGGCCTTTATGCAGGTATCGAGTTTACACTAACACTCAATTTGACCGGAGAGAGTAACACCTTTTCAGCTGCTACAAAGTTATCAATCTTAGGCAAACTAAACATGGAAGGAGGTGCTCAACAAGCTTGGGAATTTGACCGTGTTGAGCTGGACAGTATTGGTATTTCGGGATCAGTTGGCGTGGTTGAATTAGCAGGAGGACTTCGCTTCTATAACAATGACATGACTTACGGCAATGGGTTCAAGGGGATGATTCGTGCGACCTTCAAACCTGCCATTTCCGTTCAGGTAATTGCTCAATTTGGAGAGAAGTCAGGTTTCCGATACTGGATGGTCGATGCTCAGGCTGTATTTACTCCGGGTATAACATTGATGTCGGGTCTCGATTTATTTGGATTTGGTGGTGGTGCCTGGTATCACATGAGAAGAACTACTCCTTTGCCTTCTGCGGCCGATCTGAATGTGGAAGCGTCAGCTACTTCCGAATCAGAAGCCGATGATGAAGATGCACCGCCCGGACTCACATTGACCGGGGTAACCTTTGTTCCCGATCAATCCATCGGCTTTGGTTTCCAAGCAACTGTTATATTCGGAAGTAATGGTAAAGGAGATGCATACAATGCTGATGTTACTTTCGGAGCTGAATTCAATGCCAACGGAGGTGTCACTCAAATGTATCTCGAAGGTAATGGTTACTTCATGTGCGAAGTTGACGACCGAAGCAATCCACAAATCCACGGAGAAGTGCGCATAGCTTATGATTTCACACGCGATATTTTCGATGCTCGTTTTGCAGTGACCGTAAATGTTGCTGGCGGAGTACTCAAAGGTGTTAACGAAGGTGGTTTGGCAGGAGAAGTGCACATTTATGCTTCACCTGAAACGTGGTTTATTCATGCGGGTACCCCCACTACACCAATGGGACTCGATGTCGCCGGTATTTTTAGAACAGAATCGTACCTCATGGTGGGTATGAATCTTCCCGCAGCTCTTGAACCACCCGCTGAGGTTACCAGCGTTATAACTCCTTCTGTGATTGAACGACATCCTGGGTTGGCCAACGGTGATGGTTTTGCATTTGGTACACGAACACGCTTTAATCCGAGCTTTGATGTCATGCCAATTTATGCAAGTTTGGATTTGCAAATGGGTTTTGATATTTCTCTTCTTAACTATGGTCCTGATGTCTTTTGCGAAGGGGCGCCTCCGGGATCAACGATTGGTGTGGATGGCTGGTATGCCGATGGAAAGGCATATGCCTATGTAGGAATGGACATTGGACTTTTTGTGGATCTGTGGGTGGTTAGCGGTCGTTTCAGTATTATTAACGCCCACATGGCAGCTCTGCTTCAAACCGGATTGCCAAATCCAAGCTGGGTTCAAGGTACGTGCGGAGGTCAGTACAATATCTTGAATGGCATGGTGCGCGGTAATTGCCAATTCGAATTCAAGTTGGGTGAAGAATGCAGACCTGCCGCTCAAAGTCCTCTTGCTGGTATCGAAATCCTGGAAGATCTCGTGCCCTACAACGGAGAGCAAAACGTAGATTGCGGCACCAATCCTGAAGCTTCTTTCAATGCAGAGGTTGATACTCCGTTCGATTTAAATGAAATGTTGAGCAATGGAACTGAACGTTTACGTCGATTCCGTTTTGTTGTAGAACGTTTTGACCTGAAGAAAGGAACCGTTTTAGTTCAAACTCGACGCACCACTTCGCCCGACAAGTTTAAGTCGAGCCTGGTTCCCGCTGCGTTTTTGGATCCGTTTACGAACTATACGGTGACCATCAAATTGAAAGGGGAGGAGTTCAACTTCGCAACCAATACCTGGGGCCCTGCCCTTAAAAACGATGGATCACCCATTGTGGCGGAACAATCGAACACCTTTAAAACAGGAGCTTACCCCGATCGTATTCCGGACGATGCCGTGCTGTTCTCGTATCCATTCAACACTCAGCGTTACTTCTTGCAGGGAGAATGCAATGACGGCTTGGTGAAGATTAAGTCAACCATGGATCCGCTCTTTGCAACCAATCCAACACCATCAACAATTCGGAAATTTAATGTGAGATTCATCCCTGTTGACGGAGGACCCGAAATCAATACAGCACTAAACTACAGTGGAGGAAATATAACATTCGAAATCCCGCAGTTGCTCAATAACAAGGTGTATGCATGTCAGTTGATCTCAAAAGATAGTACTCTCTATACCATGCAGCAGAACATGGCTAATATGGTAGGAACCACAGGTGGAGCAGCCGGGAGTGCCGCCGGAGCTGCCATCACGGCGAGTCAGCTCTCATCGGTATCGGCAGCACAGTTCTCGACTCTGCAGCAAACGTTTGCATCGTTGGGTACAGGTGCCGAAGCGCGCAACAATCGAATCAACGGTCGTTCGGTTCGGAAAAATGAAAAACTGCTCTATGTGTTCTTCTTTAAAACGTCGCAACACAATACACTCGTTCAGAAAATGCAAGCGCAGAATCCTAGTTCAACAGCATCAGAATTATTTGGAAGTGTTACCTGGCTGGAACCGAAGTATACTGGAGGGGAGAAATTTGACGCCTATGATGTTAACGGTTTCCCTTACATCGATGGTGGAACTACCCCTATACGCACCAAGTCGCTAGTCTATTTTGCAGATGCGAGAAGTGGCAACTGGAATACCACCTATACCACCCCTGTCATCTACGATTTGTATCAATTGTTCCGACAAGGAAATTACTCTGCTCTCAAACTGCTGCGATCAAATCCGGATACTATCGGAATTCCGCCACGTTGGACGGTTCGATTTGATTCTGATTACAGCGCTGCAGCACCTCTTTCACCCAACGAGTTCCTGCCTCAAAGCTTGTCGCCTAATTCAGTTTTCTCGAATCTAGCTGCAACACAAGTGGCATCATCTGCCTTTAGCACCTCTTCGGGCTTTGGTGGTTTTGGCGGACTCTCAGGGTTCGTTTCAGCGCCTAGCTCGTTGCACTTGAAGGTTGCGACTGGGTTGAATACCTATATGGACCGTCAACGCATGGTCACGATTGGTAATAATGTTATGGCTACTTACGGACATCCTTCCACCAGTGAATTCTACCCATACAATGTGAAAACCAAATTCCTTCAGTTTTTGGGATTGGGCTGGAGGCCCATGTACAATGGTCAGTACGAAGTGAACTATTATTACAGAACTCCTGCGTCTTTGTGCCAAACGCTGGATGACTTTGCACCTATCGACAACCGTAAACCTTATACTTACTGATTTATGAAGCGCATACTTTTTTCTATCATAATCATTCTTTCCTCTGCTTGGCAATTGAAGGCTCAGGAGGATCACCTGCGAATCATCGCACGTCAGTATGCTGATTCGGTTGTGTTGCGCTGGGCTCCGCTCAACGCGGTTGAATGGGCTCAGATGAATCGATATGGCTATCGACTGGAACGCTTTGAGTTCAACGAGAATACAACGAAGAACAGCAAACCCAAGCGGCTCGGGCCCGATAGTATTCGGCCTTATAGTCTGGATAAATGGAAGGCTGCATTTCCTGCCAATCATCCATGGGCACCTATTGCAGTGCAGGCCTTGTACGGCAAGCAATTCAATACAACAATGGCAGGAGCTTCCTCCATCAAAGCGCAATCGCAAGAAGCGATGCTGCGTTATTCGTTTTCATTGCTCATGGCCGATTTAGATGCTCCGACCGCTCAAGGTCTTGCCTTACGATGGAGTGACACTAAACTTCCGGCTAACGGCTCAGTGCAGTATCGACTGATTTCACTTCACCCCACCATCAAAGACACGGTGGAGGTAGGTATTCGCATTGGTGACCCCATTGAGCCTATTCCTTCAAGTCCATTGCTTTCTGCAGAAAGTGGCGACAAATCGGTAACCCTCCGCTGGGATGTTATGCCTGACAATCCCGTTTTCACGGCCTTCTGGCTTGAACGCAGTGGCGATTACGGTAAATCATGGGGACGCATCAGCGAGCGCCCCATCATGAAAACGGATCAGCCGGGAACTGCGAAGGATGAGCGTTTTGTTTACTATACCGACACACTCATCACCGAAAACTATAAGCCTTATTGGTATCGATTGCAAGGTGTTACCCCATTTGCCGAATTGTCGGCCTATTCTCCCATTCAAATATCCATGGGCAAGGACCGCAATGCGCCACCGGCTCCATTGATGAAAGAGCCGAAGGATGTGAAGGGTAAAATCCAGGTAGTTTGGGAATACCCGGAAACACCACCCGATTTTAAAGAGTTTCGAATCGGTAAATCCAACGTTATTAATGGACCTTTCCAGCCAATCGAAAATGCGATTTTGTCATCAAAATCGCGCACGTGGATCGATAATGGGACAGACGCTTTGGGCGAAAACTATTATGTGGTTTATGCCATCGACACAACGGGAAACATGAGTGTGTCATTGCCTGCTTATGGTTTCCTTCGCGACTCCATTGCACCCGGCAAGCCATTCATGCCGGTAGGTACTATTGATACAACCGGAGTTGTGCGATTACATTGGAAGTTGGGACCTGAGATGGACATCATGGGGTATCGCGTTTATTTTGCCAATTCACCCGACCATGAATTCAGCAATAAAACACCTCTTCCCATACGCGATACGGCCTTTGTAGATACCATCACGCTTAATTCGCTGACCAAGAAAATCTACTATAAGATTGCTGCTGTCGATCGCAATTACAACCACAGTGTGTATAGTGATATACTCGTGCTCACACGCCCGGATACCATTAAGCCGGTGGGACCTCTCTTTGCTGATTTTAGGGTGAAGCAACAAGAGGTGCAGCTGCAGTTTATCCCGAGCAGTTCAGCCGATGTGAAGGAACATAGACTCATGCGTCGTGAATCGGGAACCACCCAATGGAATGTTATTTCAAACTGGCAAAAGCCCGAAGTCAAGCTCGAATTTTCTGACAAGTCCGTTAAAGGTGCTATGTATTATGAGTACACCCTTGTGGCCATTGATAGTGCAGGCAATGTTTCGGATTACGCTCCAACAGTTGATGTACGCGTCATACCGAAGCAAACCAAAGAGCAAATTATGCAGCCCGTAGCTACCTTTTTAAAAGATAAACGAACGATTGAATTGCAATGGGCGAAGCCCGCCGGCGAAGTCGATTATTATACAGTGTTTCGAGGTAAAGATGGAAAGCGCCCTGTTTCCTTGACAACTGCCGAGGGCACGGCCATTCACTTTGAAGACAATAGCTACACAGGCAAAGGCAAGTACGTTTACATGATAAAGGCGGCGTACAAAGACAAAGGTGAATCACCTTTTACAGTCTTTAATCAAGTTGTGGTAGAATAGGGTAGTGGATTATTCAATCAGGACTTATGCGACAAAAATCGAAGCACAGCCTGTTCCATCCGCTCATCTGCGCCGCTATAATCCTGACGCTCGAATGTTTTACCGGTCACTTGCTCGTACAACTCAATGTAACGCGCTGAAATTTGTTCAAGCCATTCATCCGACATTGCAGGAACGGTTTGACTCTCCTTGCCCATGAAGTTGTTTTCAATCAACCACTCGCGAACGAACTCTTTACTGAGTTGACGTTGTTGCTCGCCGTTAGCCTGACGTTCTGCATAGCCCTCAGCGTAGAAATAGCGCGATGAATCAGGCGTATGGATTTCATCCATCAACAAGATCTGATCGCCGCGCTTACCGAATTCATATTTCGTATCCACGAGAATCAAGCCTTGCTTCGCGGCGATTTCAGTTCCGCGGGCAAAAAGTTGACGAGTATAAGATTCGAGTTGGGCATAATCACTTTCCGAAACAATGCCTTGGGCAATGATTTGTTCGCAGGAAATATCCTCGTCGTGCCCTTCGCTGGCCTTGGTCGTAGGGGTGATGATAGGCTCGGGCAAACGGTCGTGTTCCTTTAAACCTTCCGGTAATGTTACTCCGCACAAAACGCGTAACCCGCTTTTGTAGGTGCGCCAGGCATGACCTGTAAGGTATCCACGAATGACCATCTCCACTTTGAAGGGCTCACAGCGATAACCAATCGTGATATTCGGATCCGGACTAGCCATTCGCCAATTCGGCACCACATCGGCCGTTGCTTCCAGCATATGCGCCGCAATCTGATTCAACACCTGCCCCTTAAAAGGAATAGCCCGCGGCAATACGACATCAAATGCCGATATACGATCACTGGCAATCATCACCAAGAGATCCTCGCCAATGCTATAAACATCCCGTACCTTACCCTTGTAAAAGGCCGTCTGATCCGGAAAATTGAAGTGTGTTCCGCTGATTGCCATTAGATTATTGAAGGTTGAAAGTTCATTTGCCACTCGCCACTCGTCACTCGCCATTACCTCGGCATTCCCCCTTTCATTCCCTTCATCTGTTGCATCATCTGCGCCATTTGGGTCTTATTAGTCATCATCTTCATCATCTGCTTGGTCTGCTCGAACTGCTTCATCAGGCGGTTCACTTCATCCAGACTACGGCCCGATCCTTTGGCAATGCGGGCTTTGCGTGATGGGTTTATTATACTCGGATTGCTGCGTTCCGTCGGGGTCATGCTGTGAATGATCGCTTCGATATGCTTGAAGGCGTCTTCGTTGATTTCGACATCCTTCATCGCTTTGCCTACACCGGGTATCATTCCCAAGAGGTCCTTCATGCTACCCATCTTGCGAATCTGTCCTATTTGATCCACAAAGTCGTTGAAGTCGAACTGATCTTTCTTGATACGCTTCTCCAGTCGCTTGGCCTGCTCTTCATCAAACTGCTCTTGAGCGCGCTCCACCAGCGACACAACGTCACCCATTCCCAGAATACGGCTAGCCATACGCTCGGGATAGAAGACATCCAGCGCATCCATCTTCTCACCGGTACCTACAAACTTAATAGGCTTGTTCACCTCGCTCTTAATCGAAAGTGCAGCACCACCGCGGGTGTCACCGTCGAGCTTGGTCAGAACCACACCATCGAAATCGAGTCGCTCGTTGAATGCACGTGCTGTATTCACGGCATCCTGACCGGTCATGGAGTCCACTACAAACAGGATTTCGCTTGGCTGAATCGCTTGCTTGACGTCGTAAATCTCCTTCATCATCTGCTCATCAATAGCCAGACGACCCGCCGTATCGACAATCATAACATTGAAGCCGTTCTGCTTGGCGTAGTTCAACGCGTTGGTCGCGATGGAAACAGCATTCTTATTCTCACGCTCGGAATAAACTTCGACTCCAATGCTTTCTCCCACAACATGCAGCTGGTCAATCGCCGCCGGACGATAGATATCACACGCCACCAGCAATGGTTTCTTGCCTTTTTTCGTTGAGAGGTAATTCGCCAGTTTTCCGGAGAACGTTGTCTTTCCCGATCCTTGCAGACCGCTCATCAATATCACCCCGGGATTGCCTTGATAGTTGATATCACTGGCCGTTCCACCCATGAGTTCCTTTAACTCATCGTGTGTAATCTTGATCAGCAATTCGCCGGGCTTCACTGCAGTAAGTACCTGCTGACCCAAAGCCTTCTGCTTAACGTTCTCGGTAAATTCTTTGGCTGTTTTAAAGTTGACGTCGGCATCCAACAGCGCGCGGCGCACCTCTTTCAGAGTTTCCGCAACGTTGATTTCGGTAATGTTACCTTCACCCTTCAGGATTTTAAAGGCCCGGTCAAATTTCTCGGTTAAATTCTCAAACATGGCTTGATATCAAATGGGCGGCAAAGATAGAACACAAGGGGGATAACTGATGACAGATTACGGAACACAGATTACAGATGACGGATTACAGATTACAGATTAATCCGTCATCCGTCATCTGTCATCTGTCATCCTCCTTTTTATTTTCTACCTAAGACAAACATCACCGGCATCTTATTCAAATCCGGTTTCCGTATCGACCACTCCGTGATGGTTTTCGTATTGATGCGCTCGTTGTCGCAGGTGATGTTGGAGGCAATGCACAGTTTGGTATCCATGCGACAGGTCTGTAGCAGATCGTCTAATACCTGATTGTTGCGATAAGGGGCATCCATGAATAGCTGGGTGATTCCCGAAAGGGCCAGTTGTTCGAGTTGACGGATTTTTCTGCTTCTTTCCGAGCGTTCACGCGGAAGGTAGCCGTTGAACGTGAATTGCTGACCGTTAAATCCACTAGACATTAAAGCCATCAGAATAGAGGAGGGGCCAACCAAAGGAACGACCTTGATGCCATGCTCGTGCGCCAGCTCCACAACAAGACTGCCCGGATCGGCCACACAGGGCAAGCCCGCTTCACTGATGAGTCCAACATCACGCCCCTCCAAAAGAGGCTTGAGCAGCTCATCGAGATCATTTGCCTTGGTATGCTCATTCAAGGAAAGAAACTCCAATTCATCCAGCGGTCGGCTGACACCGGCATGGCGTAAAAGACGGCGAGCACTTTTGATTTCCTCGACGATAAATGTTTCCGTCCCTGCGCAGATACGTTGAAGCTGCGTGGTGACGTATTTGTCAGTGCCACCGCCTAATGTATTCGGTATCAAATAGAGCGTT
>CANHYZ010000003.1 GCA_947464885.1 Flavobacteriales bacterium | reverse complement strand
GCACAATGGAAAACGTGGGAGGGCTATAATTCCGTCGTGTTGAACTGGGCCGTTAGAATCAGCAACAGCCAGCGCAGCCTCAAATGGTGTGAACTGCGTCAGGACCAATCAACGGGTACCTGGTCGATGTATCAGGAAGGAATCTATACACCGGATGGCGACACCCGATGGATGGGATCAATGGTGATGGACGACAATGGATCGATTGGTTTGAGCTACATGAAAACCAATGCCACTGCCGGCCTCTATCCCGGCCTCTATTTTACTGGGCGTCGCGCCTGTGACCCTCTCGGCGAATTGCCGGTAACGGAAGAACTCGTCGTTGAAGGCAGTGGATCACAAACGGGCACAAACCGCAATGGTGACTACGCGCATGGTGTGCTGGATCCCGATGGCGTGACCATTTGGAGCACCAGTGAATACATGGGCGGAAACACCGGCGGGAGCGCAGCTCGCACCCGTATTTTCTCTTATCAAATTGAATCTTGCTTGGCAGCAGGCATTATCATCGATATCGTTTCCGGCAGCAATCCGGCCTGCGTTGGCAATGCCATCACGTTTGCGGCCAGTCCGGAAAACGGTGGTACAGCGCCGATGTATCAATGGATGCTCAACGGCACTGCGCTGGCTGAAACAAGCGATTCACTAATCCTCGAGAACCTCGTAGCCGGTGATATCATCACCTGCCAGGTAACCTCAAATGAAGTTGGTATTGAAGGCACCTCTGCGCTCTCCAATGAGATCGTGATGGAAGTTGTATCAGAACTCAATCCCTCAATTGCTATTGCAGCTTCAGACACGGTGCTATGCGTAGGCGATGTCGTAACCTTCAGTGCAAACGCAACAAACGCCGGAAACGCTCCAACCTATCAATGGTATGTGAACGGTGCTGCTTCAGAAAGCACTGAGGCGCTTACACTGACAATCAATGAATCTCAAACGATTGCCTGTGGTGTTACATCCTCTTTAAGTTGCGCTACCGCCGGCGAAGTAGTGAGTACAAACATTGACTTGGTGCCGGCACCATTAACAACCCCAACCATCAGCATGATCGTCACCAGTTCGACCATCGTAGCAGGTGAAAGCGTGACCTTCACGGCCACAGCGGAGAACGTTGGTCCAAATCCGACCTATCGCTGGTACATCAATGGCATTTGGGTAAACAGTGCGTCGGGTCCGACCTACACCACTTCGACCATTGGCAACGGTCAATCTGTCACCTGCGAGGTTACGTCATCAGCGCCATGCAATACGACACCAACTGCGGAGACTGCGCCAATCACTATCACCGTTGAACCAAATGCAATTCAATGGAACGAGCCGACCGAACTGCTCTCGATTTATCCCAACCCTTCGTTTGGAGAGGTCACCTTTGTCGGAGCCCATTCCGGAACATTCTACATTGTGAACGAGGCCGGCCAGCTGGTGCAAGAAATAACGCTCAACAACAGCAACAATAATCGTGTTCAACTGAACAATCTTGCAGCAGGAAGCTACGTAGTATCAGGCCAGAACGATTACGGGATTGTGAAGCAGCGGTTAGTGGTGGTGAAGTAAACTAAGCGGAACCTGATTCCAACAGAAATTACAGCATCCCCTCATCCAGCCCGAAACGGAATCCGACGCGCTTGCCGGTAGCCAAATTAGTGCTGGTGGTTACGCTCTGAATTTCATCGACTGTGACTTGTTGCAGGTTTTCGTAAGGCGGCGCAAGCAAATCGAAGTCGATCGTGTATAATAAAGCGCTGTCTATTATACTGCGCATGGCGTCTTTGTCTAGAGTACTATTGATGAAATCATTGTACAAAAAACCCAGCTGCCGTTTTCCTTGCACCATGAAGTGATTTTCCTTGTTGACGAAAATCCGGGCGATCAAATAACCGACATCCGAAACGCGCTGATACTTGAATGAATCGGACAAGAAATTGTACACGTTGATGATACCAACGTATGAGTTTTCCTCATGCTCTTTCAAATAACTGCTCTTCCAGAGATTGTTCGATTTATCGAATTGGAAGACGTTGGTGTGCATATAAAACACGAGCACATCACCGGCAATTTTAACTTCCGCTTGAAAGTCACCCCGGTCTCTAAAATGAAATTCAACCCGCGAATCATTGCCCCCGTAGTTGGCTGAAATGTCCTTCACCGTTTCGGCCAGCACCGACTTCAGATTAGCAAAAACTTCCAATGTATTGTGATAGACATCCTGTTTTAGGATAGCTTTTTCTCTGACCAACCGATAAAGCGTTTCGCGAGCTTCGTTCATGTGCTATTATTTAAATCCAAAAGTAGAGGAAGCGCTGCCTTTGTTTCAATGAATTTTGCAGAACACAAAGCAATTAGCCTTGATGCACATAACTTGCACCCATGCTCAGAGCGATCATAGCCACCATCAACCGCATCGGGATCTTACCTGGTGATGACGGGATTACAGCGAATAAAAAGCGCTTTGTGGTTTACGAGGCGGTTTTGATGAGTTTTGGTGGAGTTCTGTGGGGAACCATCTGCATCATCCTCGGTCGGCATGAACCTTCGATGATTCCGTTTGGATATGTCGTGTTATCCGCCATTAACGTCGCACTATTCGCTCGCTACAAATGGTTCAGTTTTACACAGGGCTTTCAAACGGGCATTAGCCTATTGCTACCGTTTCTTTTCCAATGGTATTTGGGTGGATTTTATGCCTCCGGTGGTGTGATGCTCTGGGCCTTACTCTCGCTAGCGGCCTCACTCAGCTATTCCAACACCCGCACAAGTGTCGTTTGGCTGATTACCTATGTGGCATTAACGGCATTTTCAGGAATCTTCGATTCGACATTTGCAGAACTGTTCCCTACCAACTATGATGTCCGGCTCTCGATTGCGCTAATCACCATGAACGTTGCGGTAGTTTCATCCCTGATTTTTGTACTGGTAATTTTTTATGTAAACGAAAACACGAGTTCTTACGCCAAAGTAAAAGATACTCAGCAAATGCTCATCCAGTCTGAGAAGCTCGCAGCATTGGGACAATTGTCGGCCGGCATCGCCCACGAAATCAATACACCACTGGGAGCCATTAAAGCAATAGCCCAGGAGTCACATGCGATGGGGCGCAATCTCATCAGTAACATACTTCAACTATGCGCCAATTCCTCCCGAGAGGAACTCGGGGAAATCCTTGCTTTCATCGATTCCCATAGCGTTAAAAAAGAGTTCCTGACCACGCGTGAAGAAAGACCTCTCAGGCAAAAACTACAAGAGCAACTCTCTGAAAGAAACATCGAACAAGCTTCACAGATTGCGTCTAAACTGTGTCAAATCAACATTTACGAGATCGACAACCGCCTTGAACCCCTTTTAGGTCCGAATTTCCCGCTCATCGTAGACACGCTGCATCTGTTGTTCCTGGAGCAAAAAAACAACAATACCACCCTGACATCCGTTGAAAAAGCTTCGCGGATTGTCAAAGCACTCAAAATGTATTTGCACTCGCCTGAACAAAATGTTCCCGAACAGTATAACCTCAGGGAATCCATCGATACGGTGCTGACGATATATCACAATCAAATCAAACACGGTATTCGTGTTGTGTTGGATATCCCGGAACACATCCAATTGGAAGGTTACGTTGAGCAAATTGGTCAGGTGTGGACGAACCTTATCGTAAATGCTTGTCAAGCGATGGATTTCAAAGGCACCTTAACCATTACAGCACAAACGGAATCAAAGGACATTCACATTATGGTTTCCGACACCGGATGTGGCATTCCTGCTGAAATCGGTGACCGTATTTTCGAGGCCTTCTATTCGACAAAAAAAATCGGAGAAGGTTCCGGACTTGGATTGGATATCGTGAAAAACATTATTCTGCGGCATAGCGGCGATATTTACTTCGAAAGCCAGGTTGGTAAGGGAACCACATTCCATATCATCCTGCCTATTCATTTAACAACGGTATAACTGCATGGAAAAAGCCATTATCTGCGTCGATGATGAACGTTCAATACTCGCGGCTCTGCAACAGCAGATGATGCGGGAATATGCCAACGATTTCATTCTGGAATTCGCTGAAAGCGGGGAAGAAGCGTTAGAGCTCTGCGAGGAGTTCATCGCCCGCAAAATCGCTGTTGCTTTAGTCGTTACCGACGAAATGATGCCGGGCATAAAAGGCCATGAACTGATTGCCTCTCTTGCTTTGCTTTCGCCGGATACCACCTGTATTTTGCTCACGGGCTACGCTGATTCCGACGTCATCAATTCCATCACATCTGCGAATTTGGCAAAATGCTTGGCCAAACCCTGGGACAGCCTTGAGCTTTTCGGTACTATTGAAAGAGCGCTCCAAGAGCAATAGTTTATAACCGCAACCGTTCGCATGTGCTCCCATTCATACGCTTTCGTTCCATGCACCGCTTTCTGATTTTCGTAATCTGTTTGACAACTCAGATTTGCGGCCTGTGGGCACAAGCCTCCGACACGCTTGTGATTTCGGAAATCAATAGAAAAGGCAAAATTCATCGGGAAATCATCATCGATAGCGCCCAGCGCTTCTTACCGATACTCAACGAGCGTTATTCCCTGCTGATACTGGACGGCTTTATGGAAGCCACCATGGATACCGTTCGTATCGGAAAAACACTTCATTGCACGCTGCATAAAGGCAACGAATTCGCATTGTCCGAACTCACCGTTGTCCGCGACAGCGTGAGCACCACCACTACCATCCGCGGACCGCTCAACGCCACCAATGTGCGTCGATCCGCCTTACGTGAAATCAAGAGTTTAGAAAACAGTGGCCATCCCTTTGCGTCACTGAGGATCGACAGTATTTCAATGGATAGCGGCAGAAACCATTCCCGGAACATGGGTCTTTTTACGACGCTCCGGGAAGGCCCATACATTGAAATGGACAGCTTGTATCTGAAGTCCACTCAACCACTGCCGTACCATTACATCCGCAATTACCTCGAATTCAAACCCGGTTCTCCTTACAACGAAGAGGCGGTAAATAGTGCCAACAGACGATTGAAAGAACTTGCCTTCGTTACGGTGAAGCAACCTGCGGAAATTCGATTTACACCGGGCAAGGCGTCGCTCTTTGTTTTCGCCGACAGGCGAAAAGCGAACTTCTTCAATGGTGTTGCGGGAATACGCCCCATGGAGAACTCCTCCGATGTCACGCTCACCGGCGATGTTGAAATGCGTCTGCTGAATGCGTTTAACCGTGGCGAAGAAATTGGGCTCAACTGGCGGAAACTCCAAAGCCAGACGCAGGATCTTGAAGCCAAGATCATGCTTCCCTATCTGTTCAATCTACCGCTTGGTCCCGATGGAAGAATCAAGATTTACAAGCGCGATACGACGTTCACCTCAACAGAAATCTCGGCGGGCTTAAACTTCTTACTCAGTGCCTCCAATCGCATCCGCGTCTTCGCTGAAAAGAATCGTAGCAACACGCTCTTGACGTTTATTACAGCCGGACCACTGTCCAACACGAACAATACGCTCTATGGCATCGGTGCGCGTTTTGAGCGACTCGACTACCGATGGAATCCGCGCAAAGGCCATTCAGTGAATCTTGAAGGTGCCTCAGGAACGCGTAAAACAAATTATCTCAGCGAGTCATTAGAGGCAACATCGCCCTTAACACGTATTCTAGGATCAGTTGAGTATTATATTCCCGTTTTTAAGCGTCACTGTGTCTTAACGGGAGTGAAGGGAGCTGCGTTGTTTGCGCCAACGCTCTTCGACAACGAAATGCTGCGCATTGGGGGATTGCGCACCATACGCGGCATCAACGAAGAAAGTATCTATGCCTCGGCATGGGGGGTATTGAATTTGGAATACCGCGTTCTTCTTGAAGAAAATTCGGCTGTTTATGTCTTTGCCGATCAAGCCTGGTATGAAAAAAAGGGAGAGTCCGGCTTTGTAACGGATCATCCTCTCAACTTCGGAGCGGGGTTCAACTTTCAGACGCGTGCCGGGGTATTTACCTTCAATTACGCCCTTGGCAAACAATTCGACAACCCCATTCTAGTGCGCAACGGGAAGGTGAGCTTCGGGTTTCGGAATCTCTTCTAAATGACTACAAACAAAAGAGGCTGCCTCATCTGAGACAGCCTCCATGCTATTGAATGTGCGAGGATATTATTCTTCGCTCTTTTTCTTACGTGTAGCCTTTGGCTTTTCCTCACCTTCAGCTTTTGGCTCTGCCTTCTTGCGAGGAGCACGAGCTTTTGGAGCTTCTTCACCTTCAGCGCCTTCAGCACCCTCAGCCTTCTTTGCTGAGCGACGTGTACGCTTCTTTGGAGCGGCTTCAGTTGCAGCAGCAGTACCATTCGTGTAGATGGTGTTGAAGTCAACCAATTCAATCATGGCTGTTTCAGCGTTATCACCCGGACGGTAACCGGTGCGAATGATACGTACATATCCGCCTGGACGTGCAGCTACCTTCGGTGCAATTTCACGGAACAACTCTGTCACCGCTTCTTTGTTCTTGAGGTAGCTGAATACTGTACGACGGCTGTGTGTGCTGTCAGTCTTGCTCTTGGTGATCAAAGGCTCAACGTATACGCGCAATGCCTTTGCTTTTGCCAATGTTGTGTTGATGCGCTTGTGCTCAATAAGCGAGCAAGCCATGTTCATCAACAAAGCAGCTCTGTGTTCAGAGGTTCTGCTCAGGTGATTTACTTTTCTTCCGTGTCTCATAATCGTTTCTGGTAGTGAAGCGTTGGCAATTGGCTCTTGAAGTTATCCGCGAGGACCTTCATCTGCCACATTCTTTTACAACTACTTCAGATTCTTTAAATAATGTGTTTTTTATTAAGTGCTTTGGACGAAGTCATCCTACGCACCAAGTACCAATTAATCGCGGTCGAGCTTGTACTTGCTTACGTTCATACCGAACTGCAAGCCTTTACCTTCCACGAGTTCTTCCAATTCTGTCAGCGACTTCTTACCGAAGTTACGGAACTTCAAGAGGTCGTTTTTGTTGAATGACACCAGGTCACCCAATGTCTCAATGTCAGCAGCTTTCAAGCAGTTGAGGGCGCGAACTGAGAGATCCATATCTACCAGTTTCGTCTTCAACAACTGACGCATGTGCATCGAGCTCTCGTCAAATTCTTCAGTCTCCTTCTTCGCTTCCTGCTCAAGGGTGATACGCTCATCACTGAACAGCATGAAGTGGTGAATCAGAATTTTCGCGGCCTCCTGGAGTGCATTCTTCGGAGTGATGCTGCCATCGCCCTGAATTTCCACCAACAACTTTTCGTAGTCGGTCTTTTGCTCCACACGGAAGTTCTCAACGCTGAACTTCACGTTACGGATCGGGGTGAAGATGCTGTCGATAGCGATAGTTCCTACAGGAGCGCTGTTCGTCTTGTTCTCTTCAGCCGGACGGTATCCGCGGCCTTTTCCAATGGTGATAACAATGTTGAGTTTCACCTTTGGGTCCATATTGCAAATCACCAAATCAGGGTTCAATACCTGGAATGCAGTGGTGAAGTTGCTGATATCGCCGGCTTTGAATTGCTCTTGACCGGTGATATTGATAGTTACTTTTTCGTAGTCAGTAGTTTCAATCTGACGCTTCAAACGAACCTGCTTGAGGTTGAGGATAATCTCAGTGACATCTTCAACAACACCTTTGACTGTCGAGAATTCGTGATCTACGCCTTCTACTTTGATCGAAGTGATAGCAAAACCTTCCAGTGAGGAGAGCAGGATTCTGCGCAGTGCATTGCCGATGGTGATGCCGAAGCCCGGCTCCAACGGACGGAATTCAAACGATCCTGCGAAGTCATTGCTGTCGAGCATGACGACTTTATCCGGTTTTACGAAATCGATGATTGCCATTTATAGTGAAATTGTTTTATGAGGTTCTTAATGACTATTACTTAGAGTACAATTCGACGATGAGCTGTTCCTTGATATTCTCAGGAATCTGAACACGCTCAGGGAAGTTGAGGAAAATGCCTTGCTTGTCGGCATCGTTCCAATCCAACCAGTCGAATTTCTTACGGTTAGCCAAGGCCATGGTAATGGTTGGAAGCGACTTTGAACGCTCACGAACCGCTACACGGTCACCCGGACGTAACTGGTAAGAAGGAATGTTTACCACCTGACCGTTCACGGTAATGTGACTGTGGCCAACGAGCTGACGTGCGCCCATGCGGCTCGCAGCAAGACCAAGACGGTATACGGTGTTGTCCAAACGGGCTTCACAAAGCGCCAACAAAATCTCACCGGTAACACCCGGACGAGCAGAGGCCTTCTTGTATAGGTTCTCGAATTGACGCTCTAGAATACCATAGGTATATTTAGCCTTTTGCTTCTCGGTGAGCTGAACGGAGTATTCCGATTGCTTACCGCGACGCTTGTTTGGTCCGTGTTGTCCGGGTGGATAATTACGCTTATCCAAGTTCTTATCCGGGCCAAAGATTGGCTCACGAAACTTACGTGCGATTTTTGATTTGGGTCCTGTATATCTGGCCATTGCTAATTGATTCTTGAGATGGGATTAGATTCTTCTTTTCTTGGGAGGGCGGCAGCCGTTGTGAGGAAGTGGCGTGATATCCATGATTTCCAACACTTCGATACCGGTATTGTGAATGGTACGGATGGCAGACTCACGTCCGGCACCGGGGCCCTTCACGAACACCTTCACTTTGCGCAAGCCCAAATCCATAGCCTCCTTAGACGCCTGCTCTGCTGCGAGCTGAGCTGCGTAAGGGGTATTCTTTTTGGAACCTTTAAAGCCCATTTTACCGGCGGATGACCAAGAGATCACTTGTCCGGAATTATTGGTCAGGCTGATGATGATGTTGTTGAATGTAGACTGGACATGAGCTTGGCCCACGGATTCCACGAGTACATTCTTTTTCTTTTTCTTTTCGACTTTAGCCATTGTTCGTTCTTTTTTGTAGTTCACCTTTCGGGTGAGCAGCGGATGCACAACAATGCATCCTTACAAATTATTACTTGGTTACTTTCTTCTTGTTTGCAACTGTCTTACGCTTACCCTTACGAGTACGTGAGTTGTTCTTGGTGCTTTGACCGCGCACAGGGAGTCCCACACGGTGACGGACACCGCGATAGCAACCGATATCCATCAAACGCTTGATGCTCATCTGAACCTCAGAGCGAAGGGCACCTTCCACTTTAAGCTCATCAGTGATATATCCACGGATCTTCGACAAATCGTCGTCATTCCATTCGTTCACTTTCTTGTCTAAGCTAACGCCGGCAGTATCCAAAATTCTGCGAGCGGTGCTGAGACCGATTCCATAAATGTAGGTGAGTCCGATTACACCTCTTTTGTTTCTTGGTAAGTCAATACCTGCTATACGAGCCATTTATTTATTGTTTTGAGGCACCGGCAATCCCGACGCCAAGCGTTTAACCTTGTCTTTGTTTGAACTTTGGGTTCTTCTTGTTAATCACATACAGCTTGCCTTTTCTGCTTACAATCTTGCAGTCGGCTGAGCGCTTTTTAATGGATGCACGAACTTTCATTTCTTTAAAATTTTCCGTATCAACGACGCTGGGCCTGATACTTATTTATATCTAAAACTAATTCTTCCTTTTGTCAAATCGTAAGGCGACATTTCCACCTTAACACGGTCACCGGGCAGAATGCGGATGTAGTGCATACGCATTTTTCCGGAGATATGGGCTGTAATTATGTGGCCATTTTCCAACTCCACGCGAAACATCGCATTGGAAAGGGCCTCGATAATTGTTCCATCGAGTTCGATGGATGTTTGTTTTGCCATATCTGTTTTTTCCTCTTCTAGTGCGGATCTATTGTGATCCTATATTCATCAGAACACTTGCGCCTTTCAGGCAAGCTGTCCTTCAGCTTTCTCAATCAATTCAAAACTGGATAAAACTTCAGCTTTCTGTTTCCTGACCACGATGGTATGCTCAAAGTGCGCACTTGGCTTTGCATCTGCAGTGACGATGGTCCAACCATCCTTCAGTTGCTTCACGTTGCGTGTCCCCATATTAATCATCGGCTCAATGGCGATGACCAATCCATCCTGCAACTGGATGCCTTGTCCTCGCTTTCCGAAGTTAGGTACTTCGGGAGCTTCGTGCAGATTACGTCCGACTCCATGTCCGACTAAATCCCGCACTACACCGTATCCATTTGATTCAGCATAGGACTGAACGGCAAATCCGATATCTCCGGTGCGATTACCGGCTACGGCTTGCTCAATGGCCAGGTATAGAGACTCCTTGGTGATCTTCAACAACTGTCGCACTTCAGGTGACACCTCTCCTACCGCAAACGTGTAGGCTGAATCACCCCAGTATTCCGCTTTGATGACCCCGATATCGAGCGATAGGATATCGCCTTCCTGCAGGGGTCTTTCATTGGGAATTCCATGCACAACAGCGCTGTTCACACTGGCACAAATCGAATTAGGGTATTTATTGTAACCCAAGAATCCGGGATATGCTCCGTGGTCACGGATAAACTCTTCTGCTACACGATCTAACTCCAAGGTGGTTACCCCGGGGCGAATTCGCGTGGCGAGTTCCGCTAAAGTTTTTCCAACAAGTAAAGAACTTTCTCTGATGAGTTCTACCTCATCATCGGTTTTAACTACAGGTTTCTTCGTCGACATTGTGACCGAAGTCCTGTATTAGCTTACGTAGCCTGATGAATTGAAGGCACCGGTATTTCTACCGCGCACGCGTCCTGATTTCATCAAACCATCATAGTGACGTGACAACAAGTGACTCTCAATCTGCTGAAGCAGATCGAGGATTACACCAACGGTAATCAACAAGGATGTTCCGCCAAAAAATATCGAGAACTGCTGTGCCTTGGTAAGACCAATCATCATCACCAAAGCAGGCAGAATCGCAATCAAGCCGACAAAGATACCTCCTGGAAGGGTAATCTTCGAAACAATTTCATCAATGTAGTCCGCAGTTGGCTTACCAGGCTTCTTACCCGGTACAAAATTCCCATTGCGCTTAAGATCATCGGCAATCTGTCCAGGGTTCGTCACGATAGCCGTGTAGAAGAACGTGAACAGAACGATTGAAACAAACAAGAGAGAGTTATATCCCCAACCTTGAATGTTAGTCAAGCTAGCCAAAATCTCACTGTCTTGGAATGTTTCTGTGTTACGCAAATAAAGCGGTACGAACATGATTGCCTGAGCAAAAATGATAGGCATAACACCTGCAGAGTTCACACGTAATGGAATGTATGAGCGTGGGCCTTCGCCTTGCGGCATAGCTGATCCGCCGCCCATATTCATCTTAGCCATCGAAACCGGGATGCGGAAGACAGCCTGAATAACGGCAACACAAAGACCAACCACAATCAACAGAACAGCCAATTCAATCAAGAAGAAGAAAGGCTGCTGCAGCTTGTATTCAGAGATGAATCCACGTGGGATATCAGAGATGATACCGGTCATGATAATCAACGATGTACCATTACCAATACCTTTATCCGTGATCTTCTCACCCAACCACATCACAAACAAGGTTGAGCAGGTGAGGATAACAACCGCGGAGAACAACCAAGTGAAGCCTTCAGGATAAGCACCCGCAGGTAACGTACTCTTGATATAACCAGGAGCTTGAACCAATCCGATGGCGATGGTCAACATACGCGTATACTGGTTAATTTTCTTACGACCGCTCTCCCCTTCTCGCTGCATTTTGGTAATCGAAGGCACAGCAAGACCCAACAGCTGGATGATGATGGATGCCGAGATGTAGGGCATGATACCCAGTGCAAAGATGGAAGCACGGCTAAACGCACCACCGGTGAACAGTCCCAGGAAGCCCAACAAGCCGCCCTGCGATCCGGTTTCCAACTGGTTCGAATCGACGCCCGGCAATACGATGAAGGAACCAACGCGATACACCAACAACAACAGCAGGGTGTAACCGATCTTAGTTCTCAGTTCATCGTGACTCCAGATATCCTTTATTTTCTGAATAAAACCTTTCATAGTCTTGGTTTAGAGGGTAGTTGCAGTTCCGCCGAGTTTCTCGATAGCTGCTTTTGCAGTCGCAGAAAAACCGTGTGCGATTACGTTCATTTTAGTTTTCAGTTCACCGCGACCAAGTACTTTCACCAGGTCTTTCTTCCCACAAATTCCATTCTGTACCAACAGGTCGTGCGAAATTTCATTCACACCGAGCTTTTCCGACAGGTTTTGCAACATGTCCAGGTTCACGCCTTTGTAGTCGACGCGATTGATGTTTTTAAAACCGAACTTAGGCAGACGGCGCTGAAGAGGCATCTGACCACCTTCGAATCCGAGCTTACGCTTGGTTCCTGAACGTTGGCCGGCACCTTTGTGACCGCGACCTGAGGTTTCGCCCAGACCTGAACCTTGACCGCGACCCACACGCTTACGGGTTTGAGTTGATCCTGCTGCTGGTTTGAGATTATTGAGTTTCATATTCGTTTGAATGTTATGACCGCCAAGGGCGGAAATCGTGTTCTTCTATAATTATTTGTTCTCCACTTTCAAAAGGTGACGAACGGCGCGAATCATGCCTGCGATATTCGGGGTGAGCTCATGCTCTACCGCCACATTGAGTTTCTTAATACCCAACGCTTGAATCGTGGCTTTCTGACGAGCCGGGCGATCGATTGCGCTTTTTACTTGTGTAATAACTACTTTAGCCATGATATGCTTTGTTTGGCGGCGGAAGGTCGTACCTGCCGACGCTCGTTTTACTATCCTTTGTAAACTTTTTCAACACTGATACCGCGCATTTTGGCGATATCACGGGCGTTACGGAGCTTAGAGAGTGCATCTAAGGTTGCCTTCACCACGTTGTGTGGGTTAGAAGAACCTTTAGACTTCGCCAATACGTCGGTAACACCGGCTGATTCCAATACTGCGCGCATCGCACCACCGGCAATAACTCCGGTACCGTGAGAAGCTGGCTTGATGAAAACTCGGGCTCCACCAAACTTGCCGTCTTGCTCGTGAGGAATCGTTCCTTTGTGCACTGGCACAGAGATCAGATTCTTCTTTGCATCTTCGGTAGCTTTGGTAACTGCCTCGGCAACTTCTTTCGATTTGCCTAGGCCGTGACCTACCACGCCCTTTTCGTTTCCGACAACCACGATGGCTGCAAATCCGAAGGTACGACCACCCTTGGTTACTTTGGTGACCCTGTTAACCGCAACCAAGCGGTCTTTCAAATCTGTTTCGCTGGAGCGAACTGGTTTTGTATCTGCCATCTCCTTTTAGAATTTAAGGCCTGCCTCGCGGGCTGCTTCGGCCAATGATTTAACACGTCCATGATAAAGGTAACCTCCGCGGTCAAAAACCACTTCGTTGATACCGGCGGCCTGAGCACGCTCTGCGATGGTTTTACCCACGAGCTTAGCCTGATCAAGCTTGGCAACCGACTGAGCATCTTTCATCACCATGGATGAAGCTGAAGCCAGGGTTACACCTTTCTGGTCGTCAATAATCTGGGCATAAATCTGCTTATTGCTGCGGAATACCGAAAGACGTGGTCTTTGGGCGGTTCCCTTCACACTAGCCCTGATTCGTGTGCGTATTTTCGCTCTGCGAGCTTCTTTGCTGAATGCCATTGCTTTAATTCAAATTTTATTTAGCTGCTGACTTACCAGCCTTCTTACGTACAAATTCTCCAACATAACGAACACCCTTGCCTTTGTATGGCTCCGGAGCACGAAGGCTTCGGATTTTGGCTGCTACCTGACCAAGCAACTGCTTGTCGAAGCTCTCCAGGGTAATCGACGGGTTCTCCCCTTTCTCCGCCTTAGCGGTTACCTTGATTTCACCTGGCAACTCGAACACAATCGGGTGAGAGAAACCAAGGGTGAGTTCCAATTGTTGGCCAGTAGCCTTACAACGGTAACCAACACCGATCATTTCCAGTTGGCGTGTCCAGCCGGTGCTTACTCCTGTCACCATATTGTGAATCAGTGAGCGATACAAGCCGTGCTTTGAACGCGCATCCTTGTGGTCGCTGCTGCGGGTGAGTGTAATCACACCATCAGCAATGTCCAGTGAAATCGCAGAATCGATTTCTTGCGAAAGTTCCCCCTTAGGGCCCTTCACTTTAAGCAAGCCATCATTGAAAGACACATCAACGCCTTTAGCAATGGTGACCGGTGATTTTCCTATCCTTGACATGGGTCAGAGTTTTTTCAGTGGATTAATAAACATAGCATAATACTTCCCCGCCAATTCCTTGAGCGCGAGCTTCTTTATCGCTCATAACACCTTTAGAAGTGGATACAACGGCGATACCCATACCGTTCAAAACACGTGGCATCGTGTCGACGCCGGTGTATTTACGGAGACCGGGTGTTGATACACGCTGAATGGTAGAGATTGCCGGAGTCTTCGTCTTCATGTTGTATTTCAACGCGATTTTGATGGTTCCGGGAGCACCATCCTCGAACTTGTAGTTGAGGATATATCCTTTGTCATGGAGGATTTTGGTAATCTCCTTTTTCAGGTTTGACGCCGGGATTTCAACTACCTTGTGACGGGCAGACTGTGCATTCCGGATGCGGGTCAAATAATCTGCAATTGGATCTGTAAACATTGCTGTTTCCTTTTTTTTGTGGCTCGGCCACGTTTCTTTATCATTTCCGTGAAAGCACGGACACTTGTTGCTTGTTGGGTCGGGGCCGGATATTACCAGCTTGCTTTTTTAACGCCCGGAATTTTTCCGTTCAGCGCCAGTTCACGGAACTGGTTACGGCAGAGTCCGAATTGGCGCATGTAACCACGCGGACGGCCTGTGAGCTGGCAACGGTTGCGAACACGCACCTTGCTGCTGTTCTTAGGAAGCTTTTGCAAAGCATCCCAATCGCCTGCCTTCTTTAATTCTTCACGCTTCTTGGCGTAACGCTCTACGAGTGCGATTCTCTTGCGCTCACGAGCTTTCATTGATTCCTTGGCCATGTGTCTTTTTCCTGTTTATTATTTAGTGAAAGGAAATCCGAATTCTTCTAAGAGCGCTTTCGCCTCTTCGTTGGTTGAAGCCGTCGTTACGAACGTGATGTCCATACCGTTGATCTGCTTGATCTTCTCTAGGTCAATCTCCGGGAAGATGATCTGTTCCTTCACACCAAAGGTGAAGTTACCGCGACCATCAAAACCTGAAGACTTTACTCCGCGGAAGTCACGTGTACGTGGCAGAGATACTGAAATCAATCGATCGAGGAATTCGTACATGCGATCACCACGCAAGGTAACTTTCGCTCCGATGGCAACGCCCTTGCGGAGTTTGAAGTTGGAGATATCCTTTACCGAGGCCGTAGACGTAGCTTTCTGACCGGCAATCATGGTCATCTCGTCAACCGCAGCATCGATGATTTTCTTGTCACCGGTTGCCTTTCCCAATCCCTGGTTCAAACAGATTTTGGTAATCTTCGGCACCTGCATGATCGAAGAATATTCGAACTTGCTCTTCAAATTAGGAGCAACTTCTTCTTGGTATTTCGCTCTTAGGCGTGGAGTGTATTTCATTTCAATGTCTCCCCTGATTTCTTAGAATAACGTTCGAGTTTGCCATCCGCATTTCTTCTGCGACCAACGCGGGTAGCGTTGCCTTTTGCATCAATCAGCTTAACATTGCTGACGTTGATACCTGCAGCGATGGATTCAATTCCACCTTGTGGGTTTTGAGCTGAAGGCTTACGGTGTTTCTTCACCAGGTTAACACCCTCAACCACCACACGGTCGTTGTCGCGATTCACTTCAACAACACGGCCTTGCTTGCCTTTGTTGTCACCGGCAGTCACTACTACCAGATCGCCTTTTTTTACTTTTAGTCTTTTGAACATCGTTTATTCATTTTTGATTTTCCCTTTCGGGCAAATCCATGATTCATGTTAGATTACCTCCGGTGCCAATGAGATGATTTTCATGTAATCCTTCTCACGCAATTCGCGGGCTACCGGACCGAAGATACGCGTGCCGCGCAATTCACCCGAGGCATTGAGCAGTACTACTGCATTGTCATCGAAGCGGATATAGCTGCCGTCTGCACGACGAACTTCCTTCTTGGTACGTACAATCACCGCTTTGGAAACTGTACCCTTCTTCACGTTACCGCTTGGGAGTGCATCCTTCACCGTAACAACGATCTGGTCGCCTATAGAGGCGTAACGACGACGGGTTCCTCCAAGCACACGGATAACGAGTACTTCGCGCGCACCGCTGTTGTCGGCAACTTTCAGTCGTGATTCGTTCTGTATCATTTTCTTATTCTTTTAGTGGCTCTATGGGAGCCTTTACTTCCGTTATTGTCGTGCGGAATTCCACCGCAACAGTGTCGGGATAACCTCCCGCAGGTAAGCGAATTACTTCGCCTTCTCAACGATCTCAACCATTCTCCAACGCTTGAGCTTGCTCATTGGACGGGTTTCCATGATCTTAACGGTGTCCCCGATGCCGCACTCACCTTTTTCATCGTGAGCCATGAACTTCTTCGAGTACTTTACAAATTTCCCGTACTTAGGGTGCATAATTTTGGTCTCAACCATCACCACAACAGACTTTTCCATCTTGTTGGAGGTTACGATACCAATTCTTTCTTTACGAAGGTTTCTTTCCATGGTCAGTAATTATTTACCGTTGTTTTTACGTTGGCTCAGGGTAGTCTTCATGCGAGCGATTTCACGACGCTTCATGCGCAGGTTCATCGGGTTCTCGGTACCGGCCACTGTGTGGTTAAATTTCATTTTTGCCAGTGCAGCCTTTTCTTCGGTGATCTTTCCCAGAAGATCGCTGTCTGTAAGTTTTGTATAATCTGTAGCTTTCATGGCGAATATTATTCAGTGTAATCAGGACGTACGATGAACTTGGTGCGGCAAGGCAACTTTTGTGCTGCCAAACGAAGGGCCTCTTGAGCAGTAGCCAACGGCACACCTTCTGCTTCGAAGATGATACGGCCAGGCTTCAGAACAGCAACCCATAATTCGGGAGCTCCCTTACCCTTACCCATACGAACTTCGGCTGGCTTGCGTGTAAGTGGCTTGTCCGGGAATACTCGGATCCACACTTTACCTTCACGTTTCATGAAACGGGTGAGGGCCACACGCGCCGCTTCAAGCTGGCGTGATGTCAAAAAGCCTTCATCGAGGGTTTTGATTGCGAAGCTTCCGAACGCGAGTTGTGAACCGCGGTGGGCGATGCCTTTGATCTTACCCTTCTGCTGCTTTCTGTATTTCGTTCTTTTCGGTTGTAACATGACGTTATATTATCCTGATGTCTTAATTCAATGTTGTCTGTTGTGGATGTTATGCGTTTCCACGTCCGCCGCCGCCTCTGCGATCTCCGCCACCACGACGGTCACCGCCCCCACGACGATCTCCACCGCCACGACGATCTCCACCCGGACGCTCTTCGCGGCCACCCGGTGCACCCGGACGACGAGCTGTTGTAGTCTGTCCGAAGTTTGGTGAAAGATCACGCTTTCCGTATACCTCACCGCGACAGATCCACACTTTCACGCCGATGCGGCCGTATGCAGTGTGAGCTTCTGAGTGGTTGTAGTCGATGTCAGCACGCAGTGTGTGAAGTGGTGTACGACCTTCCTTGTACGTCTCCGAACGAGCAATTTCAGCACCATTTACACGACCGGCCACGGTCACCTTAATTCCTTCCGCACCCATACGCATGCTGGTCTGAATGGCCATCTTGATGGCACGACGGTATGAAATACGTCCTTCGATTTGACGGCAAATGCCATCTGACACAAGGCGCGCATCCAACTCCGGACGCTTGATCTCAAAGATGTTGATTTGAATATCCTTACCGGTTATCTTCTTCAACTCCTCCTTCAGCTTGTCCACTTCAGAACCTGCTTTACCGATGATTACTCCCGGGCGAGCGGTATTGATTGTTACAGTAACAAGCTTCAGAGTGCGCTCGATAACGATTTTCGATACCGAAGCCTTCTTCAAACGAGCCATAAGATACTTGCGGATTTTATCATCCTCAACGATCTTATCACCGTAGTTGTTACCGCCATACCAATTGCTGTCCCAGCCTTTGATAAAGCCTAATCTGTTTCCTATAGGGTTACATTTTTGTCCCATGCGTTATGCGCTAATTATTTTTTGTCCAAAATGATGGTTACGTGATTGCTACGCTTGCGGATGCGGTGTGCGCGTCCTTGCGGAGCCGGGCTGATACGCTTCAGTGTACGTCCGCCATCAACTGTGATATCTTTCACAATGAGGTTGGCCTCTGTTACATCGGTATCACCGTTCTTCTGCTGCCAGTTGTTGATCGCAGAGCGAAGCAACTTTTCCATTGGCACTGCAGCGTGCTTACGTGTGAATTTCAAAATATTCAAGGCCATGAACACCTCTTTGCCACGGATAATATCCGCTACAAGACGCATCTTACGTGGTGATGAAGGTTCGTTGTTCAACTTAGCAAAAGCACTGCTCTTGCGTTCTTCCTTCATACGATCGGCCATTTCTCTTTTACGAGCTCCCATGTTGCTGTTTCTTTATCGGGGTTGTTATGCCTTATTTTCTATTACCTGAGTGACCGCTGAACTTACGGGTGGGCGAAAACTCTCCGAGTTTGTGACCAACCATGTTTTCAGTGACGTAAACAGGGATGAATTGTTTTCCGTTGTGCACAGCAATTGTCATTCCGACGAAGTCGGGAGAGATTGTGCTCGCACGGCTCCATGTCTTGATGACACTCTTTTTGCCTGCTGCTTGTGCATCTTCTACGCGCTTTGCTAGCTTGTAGTGAATGAACGGTGGTTTTTTAAGCGACCTTGCCATTTCTTATTGTATTACTTTCTGCGTTCCAAAATGAAACGGTTAGACGGATTCTTAGGATGACGTGTTTTATAACCTTTCGAAGGTGTGCCTTTGCGTGAGCGTGGGTGACCACCGGACTGGCGACCTTCACCACCACCCATCGGGTGATCTACAGGGTTCATGGCAACACCACGAACACGAGGACGACGACCCAACCAACGACTGCGACCCGCTTTACCGCTGACCTGCAAGTTGTGCTCGGCATTCGATACAACTCCAACCGTTGCGATGCAATCACCCAAGATCAGACGGTTCTCGCCAGACGGCATGGTAATTACAGCATACTTACCGTCACGTGAAGTGAGCTGCGCGTAGCTACCTGCACTGCGTGCAATGCTGCCACCCTTCCCCGGCTTCATCTCGATATTGTGAACGGTTGTTCCCAGTGGAATTTCCTTCAAAAACAAAGCGTTTCCAACTTCAGGTGCTGCGCCTGTACCACTCATGAGCGACTGGCCCACTTTGAGTCCTTGCGGAGCAATGATGTAACGCTTTTCGCCATCGCTGTATTCAACAAGTGCAATACGCGCTGAACGATTTGGATCGTACTCAATAGTGAGTACCTTACACGCTACGCCATGCTTATCACGCTTGAAGTCTACCAAACGGTACTTCTGCTTGTGACCGCCACCGATGTAACGCATGGTGCGTTTACCTTGGTTGTTGCGACCACCGGTCTTCTTCATTGGCACCAACAGCGGCTTGTATGGCTTGTCTGTAGTCAACTCATCAAACGTGAGCGCCACCTTATGCCTTGTACCTGCGGTAACCGGATTTAATTTTTTAATACCCATTTTTCGTCAGTATATTAAACGTTGGCGTAAAAATCAATTGTTTCACCAGCCTGCAACTTGATGATGGCCTTCTTGAACGACTTTGAACGTCCTTCAATGATACCCTTGGCAGTGTAGCGGAACTTACGCTTACCGTCTACGTTGATGGTGTTTACTTTCAATACAGTCACTCCGTATGACTTCTCGACAGCCTGCTTGATCTCAATCTTGTTAGCGTCGCGATTCACGATGAAACCGTACTTGCCCTGCTTATCCGTGATAGCAGACATTTTCTCGGTGACCAATGGTCGGATGAGGATCTGTTTCATGTGCTATTATTTCTTAAGGAGTTCTGTTACTACTTCGTGTGCGTTGCCTACAAAAACCACATTGTGTGAGTTCATGATATCGTAGGTGTTCACCAAGCTGGCGATCTGCACGTTTGCTTTTTCAAGGTTGCGTGATGACAAGAAAACATTGTCATTGCGCTCCGGAATCAGCACGAGGGTCTTCTTACCTTCGAGGCTGAGGTTCTTGAGCAACGCAGCAAAATCCTTTGTGCGTGGCTTGTCCATCGCAATGGTATCCAGCACCATGATGCCGTTTTCCTTTGCCTTGTAAGTCAATGCTGACTTACGCGCCAAGCGCTGAGTGCTTTTGTTTACTTTGATATCGTAGTTACGCGGACGTGGACCGAAAATGGTACCACCCTGACGGAACAACGGGTTCTTGATAGATCCTTTACGTGATCCTCCGGTACCCTTTTGCTTATGCAGCTTGCGGGTTGAACCGTGGATTTCGCCGCGATGCTTTGACTTGTGCGTACCGGTGCGTTGAGCAGCGAGGTAGCGCTTTACATCGAGGTAGATCGCGTGGTCGTTAGGTTCGACGGCAAACACCGATGCATCGAGCGTAACGGACTTGCCAGTCTTCTGGCCTGAGGTATTGATTACTTCGAGTTTCATGTTACTTAACGATATAAACGGTTGAACCATTGAATCCCGGTACCGCTCCTTTTACAAGGATCAGGTTTTCTTCGGGAAGAATTTTTACCACTTCCAAGTTAGGGATAGTGCGACGGTCACCTCCGGTACGTCCACCCAAGCGCTTACCCGGGAATACACGTGAAGGATCAGAAGAGGCACCCATAGAACCCGGAGCACGAAGACGGTTGTGCTGACCGTGTGTGCTCTCGCCCACCCCGGCAAAACCGTAACGTTTTACAACGCCCTGGAATCCTTTACCCTTTGATGTACCAATCACGTCGACGTTCTCACCTTCTGTGAAGAGTTCTACTGTGATGGTTGAACCCAATGCAATCTCACCTTCGAAATCGTGGAATTCCGCGATGTAACGCTTTGGGGTTACGCTGGCCTTTTTGAAGTGGCCTTGCATGGCTTTGGTGGTGTGCTTGTCCTTCTTGTCTACGAAGCCAATCTGGACTGCATCATAACCATCCTTGCCATCTTTGGTCTTGATTTGTGTAACCACACATGGACCAGCCTCTATCACCGTGCATGGAATCATCTTTCCAGCGGCACTGTAGATGCTAGTCATTCCGACCTTTTTACCAATAATACCTGGCATGTGTTTGTTATTTATTATTTATGCTTTGTCTCCTTAAGAGACGTTATTTACTTGTTGTTGGGGCGAGAACGAACTCAACCGGAACTACACTTTGATCTCTACTTCCACTCCACTTGGCAGTTCGAGCTTCATCAACGCGTCTACAGTCTTGCTTGAAGAGCTGTAGATATCGAGCAGACGCTTGTACGAGCTCAATTCGAACTGCTCACGCGCCTTCTTGTTGACGTGAGGTGAACGCAAAACGGTGTAGATACGCTTGTGTGTTGGCAACGGAATAGGTCCGTTCACTACAGCACCGGTTGACTTCACGGTTTTCACGATCTTCTCGGCAGACTTGTCTACCAAATTGTGGTCGTAAGACTTCAGTTTTATTCTAATCTTCTGGGCCATCAGGCTTTGTTTTTCTATTATGCGTTTGCTTTTCCTTTAACCTTGGCAATTACAGCCTCCTGAACGTTGTTCGGAGCTTGAGCGTAATTGCTGAATTCCATGGTTGATGTTGCACGACCTGAAGTGATGGTACGTAAATCTGTTACGTAACCGAACATTTCAGAAAGTGGAACTTTAGCGTTGATTACCGTAGCGTTGTTACGCTCACCGGTACCTTCAATCAAACCACGACGCTTGTTCAAGTCACCGATTACATCACCCATATTCTCAGATGGCGTAACAACTTCAAGCTTCATGATAGGCTCAAGAATGGTTGGACGGCACTTAGGCATCGCTTCACGGTAGGCCATCTTCGCACACAATTCGAACGAAAGTGCATCGGAGTCAACCGCGTGGAACGAACCATCATTGAGTTCAACTTTCAATGAATCTACAGGGTATCCTGCAAGTACACCATTGTTCATGGCTTCCTTGAAACCCTTTTCGATTGCAGGGATGAATTCACGTGGGATGTTACCACCCTTGATATTGTTCACGAACACCAAGCCTGGCTTTTCAGCATCGTCATTGGGTCCGATTTCGATATTGATATCAGCAAACTTACCACGACCACCCGACTGCTTCTTGTACACTTCGCGGTGTGAGGCAGTACCGATAATCGTCTCTTTGTAGGCAACCTGCGGAGCACCCTGGTTACACTCAACCTTGAACTCGCGCTTCAAGCGGTCAACGATGATTTCCAAGTGCAACTCACCCATACCGCTGATAACCGTCTGTCCGGTTTCTTGGTCGGTGTGCACGCGGAACGTTGGATCTTCTTCAGCGAGCTT
>CANHYZ010000002.1 GCA_947464885.1 Flavobacteriales bacterium | reverse complement strand
GTAGTGGATTTCATGCTCAGGGCGGCGTCGCCGGCCATGTCCATGAGTGGAATTTCCAATCCCTTTTCCCAGGATTCATTGCTCATGTAGAAGCTCGCCATTTCACCGGCCTCGAAATCGAAGGCATCCAGAATAGCGTCGTGCAGCTTCTCAAAGGTAGCGGTCGTATCAATCTCGATATCCCTAAATACATCTTGTTCGGTGTCGATGATTACCCGAAACTTATAAATGTTGACGTTGCTGTTTTTCATCGTGTTCTATTTGGGCGCAAGTGGTGTCGCTGTTTGGGCGCAATTGGTAGTGCGCCCCTACTAAATGCTGTTGACCATTTTGCTTACCTGCTTGATGTCGTTCTTTAAATATCCCTTGGAATCGTATTTCTTCGCTTCGTTAAGGAGGGTGATGGCCTCGCGTTTCTTACGTCTGTTGGCTGAAATAACGGCCAGGTTTAGGTAAGCTGCGGCTTTGTCGTGTTCCAATCGCAAGCCGTGTTGAAGGGCCATGCGGAAGTTCTTTTCACTTTGTGAAAGGCTGTTTGTCTGGATATCTGTTGATCCCAACAGGAAGTAGTAGTATCCTTTCTGCTTGGCCCAAAGGTGCGCCGGGTTAATGCGATTAAGCCATTGCTTGGCTTTATCCATTTTCTGAGTGCGCATGTGATAAAACACCATGATCAAGCGTGTGCTGCGGAATACAATTAGTACCAGCAGAGCGGTCACAAGAAGTAAGGTGATTCCCCAGCCCCAGCGACCAAGGATAAAAAGATACGTATTGAATGCTATGGCTGCTGCTGCAACGATGGCTTTGATGATTCGTGTGTCCATTGAGGGGGTAGGGATTAAGGGTGAGGGGTGAGGGGTGAGGGGCTAGATGGGACGTCTTACACTCACTCACCATTTCACCATTTCACTAATTCACTATTTCACAAAAAAAGCTGTCATACTCTGACAGCTTTTCATTATTTCATACCTGCTCATCACAGCAGGGCGTCCATTTTATCGGTGAGAACGTTTTTCGGAACAATACCGACGCTCTTATCCTTGATTTCTCCGCCTTTCAGGAAGATGATTGTTGGGATGTTGCGAATACCGAAGCGTGTACTGATTTCCGGATTTTCGTCAACATTTACTTTTCCCACTACTGCCTTACCTTCATAGTCGTGTGCGATTTCATCAACGATTGGACCCACCATGCGGCAAGGGCCACACCATTCAGCCCAGAAATCGATCATAACAGGCTTGTCGCTGTTTTGAACCAGTTCTGCGAAGTTTGCGTCCGTGATTTGTGTTGCCATTGTAATTCTATTTTGATTTTTTCGATTGCTTTTGTCCCGTAAGTCAAGGAGTAAGCCAATCAGGTTTTAACTGACATTTCTTCCGCCCTTGCAAAACGGGCCGCAAAATTACGTGGAAGTGGGAGATTGGTGTTTGAAATTTTTCCAACAGTTCCCAACCACGGAATTATTTTCCGGTTCCCGCTGAATCAATGCTGATCAGTTCAACTTCGAAAACTAGGGTAGAGAAGGGCTTAATTACCGGGCTAGGCGATTGCTCTCCGTATGCGAGTTCCTGTGGAATGAAGAACTTGTACTTGCTACCCACGCTCATCAACTGAACACCTTCAGTCCATCCCGGAATGACCTGATTCAAACCGAAAGAAGCAGGCTCACCGCGGTCAACTGAACTATCGAAAACAGTTCCGTCGATAGTAGTGCCATGGTAATGCACCGTAACATTGTCCGTTGCTTTAGGCTTTTGACCTGTACCTTCATTCATGACCTGATATTGCAAACCACTGGCAGTGGTCATAACACCGGGCTTCGATTTGTTTGAAGCCAAAAACTCGATACCGGCTTGCTTGTCGACAGCAGCCTTCGCTTCTTGCTTTTGCATCATTACACCTTGGATAT
Organism: Flavobacteriales bacterium; assembly: GCA_947464885.1. Taxonomy (GTDB): domain Bacteria; phylum Bacteroidota; class Bacteroidia; order Flavobacteriales_D; family Sanyastnellaceae; genus JAIBBG01. The sequence continues at coordinate 24,171 of CANHYZ010000002.1, read as the reverse complement.
AGGCCTCGGCTTCCTGTAATTCCATTGCGCCGACGCTATCCTTTTGATCTTTCATCCCTTTGATAAGCAATTCGTAGTTGAGGTCCGACAATTCGCTTTGTGAAAAGCTGTTGCCGATGCTAAGACCGATAGTATAGCTGAGGCTATCACGTTGATCTTTCATTTTTACATTGCTGACCTTGCTTTGCTCACAGCTGCTGAGCATGCTGCCACAAGCGATCAGGGAGAGGATTAATTTTTTCATGGTAATATGGTAAATTGGAGGCGCGAAATTAGGCAGTTTACACTACGGTCGCTGAGTCTTTCAAAAAAAGTTCACAAAGTTTGGTGATTGTTCCCCCGGCTTCCGTTACATTTGCACCCCTTAAAATCGGGAGGCCTTCGGGTTCATTCCGCTTAAAAGGTTCACATAACAATCACTTACATAAGTATTAGCATGTACCTCACAACAGAAAAAAAACAAGAGATTTTCAAGAAACACGGAAAATCTGAGAAGGACACCGGTTCGGCTGAAGGCCAGATCGCGTTGTTTTCCTTCCGCATCAATCACCTGACAGAACACTTGAAGGCGAACAAGAAAGACTTTGGCACGCAACGCAGTCTGATTCGTTTGGTAGGTAAGCGTCGCAGCTTGCTCGACTACCTCCAGAAGACAGAAATTGCCCGTTACCGTGCTATTGTTAAAGAGCTTGATCTCCGTAAATAACACTTTGCGCAAACTGCGCTAGCGAAAGGGCAATTGAACACAATTGCCTTTTCGCGTTTTTTTTAACCGACGTTTTTATCCGAAAAAAGAAGCAATGAACTACGAATTGGTAACCCAAACCATAGACTTGGGAGATGGTCGCCCGGTAACAATTGAAACCGGCAAACTCGCTAAACAGGCCAATGGCTCTGTTGTAGTAAGACAAGGAGATACAATGTTGTTGGCCGCTGTTGTGGCCAGCACACAAGCGAAAGACGGTGTGGATTTTCTTCCGCTCACCGTTGAATACCGCGAAAAATATGCAGCCGCCGGTCGTTTTCCGGGTGGCTATTTCAAGCGCGAAGCTCGTCCTTACGATGACGAGATTCTCGTAGCCCGACTCATCGACCGCGCATTGCGTCCGATGTTCCCCGATGATTTTCACGCCGAAGTGCAGGTTGTTGTAAACCTGATTTCAGCCGACAAAGAGAATATGTCCGATAGCCTTGCCGGTTTGGCAGCATCAGCAGCCTTGGCTGTTTCCGACATTCCATTCAATGGTCCAATTTCCGAAGTTCGTGTTGCACGTGTCAACGGTCAATTGGTTATCAATCCTACCTGGGCGCAATTGGCCGCCTCAGATCTTGAATTGATGGTAGCCGGAACGCTCGACAGCATCGTCATGGTGGAAGGCGAAATGAAAGAGGTTTCTGAAGCAGAAATGATTCAGGCTCTGGAATTGGCTCACGAGGCAATCAAGGCACAGTGCCGTGCTCAACAAGAGATGGCATCGAAAGTGGCCAAAGCCAACCCGAAGCGTACCTACGATCACGAACCAAAAGACCTGGAGTTGAAGAAGCGTGTGTGGGACGAGTGTTATGAGAAGTATTACACTACAGCTAAAACAGCTTCCGACAAGACCACGCGTTCGGATGCATTCCACGCGATTCAGGAAGCTTTTGAAGCTCAACTGACGGATGAATTCAAAGATTCTAATCGATTCTTAATCAATAAGTATCATCACGATTGCTTGAAGGATGCCATGCGCAACATGATCCTCAACGAAGGCATTCGTTTGGACGGTCGTAGCACTACCCAAATCCGTCCGATTTGGAGTGAAGTGGGTTACCTGCCGGGTGCACACGGTTCAAGTGTTTTCACCCGTGGTGAAACGCAAAGCTTGACCACACTGACCCTGGGAACCAAGCTCGACCAGCAGATGATCGACAGCGCGGTAATGCCACGCGAAGATCGCTTCTTGTTGCACTACAACTTCCCACCATATAGCACCGGTGAGGCTCGCCCAATCCGTGCTACCAGCCGTCGCGAAATCGGTCACGGTAACCTGGCCCTTCGTGCATTGAAGCCGGTAATTCCACCGCAGGAAGTTTGCCCATACGCCATTCGTATTGTTTCAGATATTCTTGAGTCAAACGGTTCGTCTTCAATGGCTACTGTTTGTGCAGGAACCTTGGCGCTGATGGATGGTGGTGTTCAAATCAAGGCTCCTGTATCGGGAATTGCCATGGGTTTGATTACCAATGAAGACAACTCTAAGTACCAGATTCTGTCCGATATCCTCGGTGATGAGGACCACTTGGGCGATATGGACTTCAAAGTAACCGGTACATCTCAGGGTATTACCGCATGCCAGATGGATATCAAGATCAAGGGATTGAGCATGGACATGGTGAAGAACGCCCTGGAACAGGCGCGTCAAGGTCGCTTGCACATCCTTGGTGAGATGATGAAAACCATGGACAAGCCTGCTGAAGATTATAAGCCACACGCTCCACGTATTGTTAGTTTGGAAATTCCGAACGACACGATTGGTGCGGTTATCGGCCCCGGTGGTAAGATTATTCAAGAAATCCAGAAGTCAACTCAGACGGTTATTACAATCTCAGAGGTCGACAACAAGGGTATCGTTGAAATCGCTTCTGCCAATAAGGAAAATCTGGAGGCAGCTCTTAAGCGTGTGCGCAGCATTGTTTTCCCACCACAGATTGAGGTTGGGGAAATTTATGAAGGCGTTGTGAAGAACATTCAGGCGTTCGGAGCGTTCGTTGAGATCCTACCGAAACAAGATGCACTTTTACACGTATCGGAGATTGCTTGGCATCGTGTCGAAGATGTAAGAGATGTGTTGAAGGAAGGCGACAGAATCCAAGTACAGGTTATTGGTAAGGATCCCAAGAACGGCAAATACAAATTGTCGCGCAAGGTGCTTCTGCCAAAGCCTGAGGTACAAGCGAACTAATAGCGGTAGGGGATGTTATTCCCTTTGGCAACGTTTGCATGACAGTGGTAAGCTTAAACGGGGGTAACCCCAACAATTGAAAACAATACATGAGGCAATTAAAAATCACCAAACAGGTAACGAACCGTGAAACGGCGTCGTTAGATAAGTATCTGCAGGAGATTGGTCGCGTAGACCTGATCACGGCAGAAGAGGAAGTGGAGTTGGCCAAGCGTATTAAGGCCGGCGATCAGGTGGCATTGGAGAAATTGACCAAGGCTAACCTGCGTTTCGTGGTTTCGGTTTCGAAGCAATACCAAAACCAAGGGTTGAGCTTGCCTGACTTGATTAACGAGGGAAACCTCGGTTTGATCAAGGCAGCACAGCGTTTTGATGAAACTCGTGGTTTTAAGTTCATCTCGTATGCGGTATGGTGGATTCGTCAATCGATTCTGCAGGCTTTGGCCGAACAGTCGCGTATTGTGCGTCTGCCGTTGAACAAGATTGGCTCGATCAACAAAATCAACAAAGCATTTGCCAAGTTGGAGCAGGAGTTCGAGCGTCCGCCCACACCGGCTGAATTGGCTGAGGTGTTGGAAATGACACTCGATGAGGTGAAGCAGTCGATGCGCAACAGCGGTCGTCACGTATCGATGGATGCTCCATTGAAAGACGGTGATGACAGCAGCAGTACGATGTACGACGTATTGCAGACCAACGACACACCTTCACCGGATACTGATTTGTTGCATGAGTCGCTTCGCAAGGAGATTGAGCGTTCACTGCGCACACTGACCAGCCGCGAGGCCGATGTGGTGCGTTTGTATTTCGGCTTGAACGGTGAGCATCCGCTTACGCTTGAAGAAATCGGTGAGCGTTTCGACCTGACCCGTGAGCGTGTGCGCCAGATTAAGGAGAAGGCTATTCGCCGTCTGAAGCACACCAGTCGCAGCAAGATTTTGAAATCCTACTTGGGTTAATCCCATTCCAAAAGACCAAAGGCAGTTTGTTCATTGCCGATGGGTTAAACATCGCAAAGGCTCCGGAGACGGGGCTTTTGCTTTTTTATGGGTACTGAGGACTGAGGACTGGGTGACGATGCCTGTATATCATTGAACGTCACGTCGGCTTCGTTCGGTGACCGCGCAACGTCTCATTCTCATTCTGTTTCTCATTCTGTTTCTCCTTCTTGAATTTTTTAGCATGAGAAACACAAACAGAATGAGAATGATGTTTGACAAGTGTTTGCCCTTCAACACCTCAATACATGGTAACTACCACAAGCCCTCGACTCCGCTCGGTGACCGCGCGCTTCGGCTGAGCGGAGCCGAGGCCTATCATTAAGCGAAAAGCACCGGTCCCCGAGCGTAGCCGAGGGGTGGTCCCCGAGCGCAGTCTAAGGGTGCGACCCTCAATCAATAGAATCACCCACACCATTACTCGCCATTCGCCGCTCGCCATTCTCTTGTGCCGCCCCTACGGGGCTCGTTGGTCAACGACCTCCTTCTAATGATATTTCGCCCCGATGGGGCTGCCTGAAAAGCGATGGTCACTGAGCGCAGTCGAAGGACCCTCGGCTCCGCTCTGGCACAGGGCTTTCCGCTAGAAATAAGCACCTCTGCTCCGCTCGGTGATCGCTTAGTTACGTAGCATAAGCCGATGGCCAACTAATGGAAGGAAGGATCCTCGCTCCAATCCGTCATCTGTCATCTGTCATCTGTCATCTGTCATCTTTTAACACCCTCTTTTTTTCGCTTTTATGATTGAAAATCAACCCATCCGCACTATATTCGCGGCCCCGTAAACTAAGGTTTGGGGGCGTAGCATGAGCATTCCGGCTGCGAATAACAACAAGTAAAACCCCTTCTGTCTGCGTGAATGCCTTGATTTTTCAAGGGACAGAATACAATTAAAAACAAAGCCAACATGGCTGAATCTAAACGAGTAAAGGCTGAAGAAGCCGAAGAAAAAAACCTCAACGTTCAAGCTGAGGGTACCTCTGAAAATGCTGAGGTAGAAACACCATCACACGAAGAAGAAATCGGCGCGGAAGAACCGCTCGAGATTTTCAGCACTGCTGATGATCAAATGTTCCTCAATGAAAAGGGGGAGTTTAACTGGGACGCTTACGAAGCTGCCGGTGGTTACGACAACGATGAGCGCAAGAAGCTCGACAAAATGTATGAATCTACATTGTCGGTTATTCGCGAGCGTGAAGTTGTAAACGGTACTGTTGTAAACGTAAACAAGAAAGAAGTTGTAGTTAACATCGGTTACAAGTCTGAAGGCGTTGTGCCTGCCGGTGAATTCCGCTACAACCCGGACCTCAAGCCCGGTGATGTAGTGCCCGTTTTCATCGAACAGACAGAAGATAAAAACGGACAGCTCCATGTTTCTCACAAAACAGCGCGCGTATTCAGCGCATGGGGCAACGTAAACACGGCTCTTGAGAGCGGTGAAATCATCAAAGGTGAGGTGAAGAGCCGTACTAAAGGTGGTTTGATTGTAGACGTATTCGGTATCGAGGCGTTCTTGCCAGGTTCACAGATCGATGTGAAGCCAATCCGCGACTACGATCAGTATGTTGGAAAGATCATGGAATTGAAAGTGGTGAAGATCAACAACGAATTCAAGAACGTTGTTGTATCACACAAAGCCCTGATCGAAGCCGAACTCGAAGAACAGAAGAAGCTCATCATGAGCGGTCTCGAAAAGGGACAAGTTCTCGAAGGTGTCGTGAAGAATATCACTTCTTATGGTGTGTTCGTAGACCTTGGTGGCGTAGACGGTTTGATTCACATCACCGACTTGTCATGGGGTCGTGTTACACATCCGGAAGAGCTTGTGCAGCTTGATTCGAAGATCAACGTGGTTATCCTCGACTTCGATGATGACAAGAAGCGCATCGCTCTCGGTATGAAGCAACTCACGCCGCACCCATGGGATGCTATCGAAGGCACCATGGAAGTAGGTCAGAAAGTGAAAGGAAAAGTGGTTGTTCTGGCAGACTACGGAGCATTCGTAGAAATCGCTGCCGGTGTCGAAGGCTTGATCCACGTGAGCGAAATGTCTTGGAGCACGCACTTGCGTTCAGCTCAGGACTTCCTCAAAGTAGGTCAGGAAGTGGAGTGTGTGATTTTGAGTGTAGACAAGGACGAGCGTAAGCTTTCTTTGGGTATGAAGCAATTGTCACAGGATCCATGGGAGAACATCGAGTCTCGCTTCGGAGTTACCAGCAAGCACAAGGCGAAAGTTCGCGCATTCACCAACTTCGGTGTATTCTGCGAATTGGCTGAAGGCATTGATGGTCTCATCCACATCAGCGATCTTTCTTGGAGCAAGAAAATCAAGCACCCAAGCGAATTCTGCCACATCGGCGATGAACTCGAAGTGGTGGTACTTGAGCTGGATAAAGACAACCGTCGCATCAGCCTTGGTCACAAGCAAATCGAGGAGAATCCATGGGATGTATTCGAAACCGTATTCGTTGAAGGTTCGAAGCACCAGGGTACTATCGTTCGCAAGGAAGGTTCACACGCTATCGTGGCATTGCCATACGGTTTGGAAGGCTTCTGCATGAACAAGAACCTCAAGAAGGAAGATGGTTCTACTGCTAAGGTAGACGACGTTCTCGACTTCATCATCGCTGAGTTCAACAAGAACCAGCGTAAGATTTCTGTAAGCCACACCGGCACATGGAAAGAAGATGAGCCGGGAAGCCCTGAAGCAGCTAAGAAGGCAGCTCCTCGCGCTAAGAAGCCTGAAGGTGTTGATTCAAGTGCTGTAAAGGCTGTTAATGCTCAAGTGGAGAAATCTACTTTGGGTGACATCAGCGCTTTGGCCAACCTGAAAGAGAAAATGGAAGGTGGTGAAGGCACAGAAGAAGCTAAGTAATCTATTCTGATAATAGTTCAAAAGCCCCGGTCGAAAGGCCGGGGCTTTTTTTTGGCGGCACGGGATGACTACATTTACCCCAAACCAATTGAAAGCGTATGTCGGAAACCACACCAACCATGCGATCAGTGCAAATCACGCCACCGGCGAAACTTACCGGATTGCAGCTACATGCCTTGCCCGGAAAGGCGGCCGGATTGAATGCCGTTACCATTTCCCTTCAGCACGTGGCTCACGAAATGGGTTTGTGGAAGGGCTTGCAGGTATTGGCTAAGCTGAATCAGCGCGATGGGTTTGACTGTCCTGGCTGCGCCTGGCCTGAGCCTGCGCATCGCTCCAAGATGGGCGAGTATTGCGAAAACGGCGCTAAGGCAGTGGCGGAAGAAGCAACCAACTTCAAGTGTGACCCTGAGTTTTTCCAAAAGCATAGCGTGGAGGAAATGAGTCGCTGGTCGGATTATGAGATTGGAAAGAGCGGCCGTGTCACTCATCCCATGTATTTGGCAGCGGGCAGCTCGCATTATGAGCCCATCGATTGGGAGAAGGTCTACGCCATGATCGCTGATGAGCTTAAGCAATGCGCTCCCAACGAAGCCGTTTTCTACACATCAGGCCGCACAAGCAATGAAGCGGCATTCTTATACCAGTTGATGGTCAGAAACTACGGCACCAATAATCTACCCGATTGTTCCAACATGTGTCACGAGAGCAGTGGGGTAGGTTTAGGAGAAACCATTGGCATTGGCAAAGGCACTGTCACGTTGGAAGATATCTATGACGCCGAAGTCGTGTTGGTGATTGGTCAGAATCCCGGAACCAATCATCCGCGTATGCTCTCTGCATTGCAGAAGTGTAAGCATCGAGGAGGCAAGGTGGTACACATCAATCCGCTGCCGGAAGCGGGCACCACGAAATTCGTGGATCCGCAAAGTCCTGTCGAAGTGTTGAAAGGAGGAACCAAGATTGCCGACTACTTCCTGCAAGTGAAAATCGGCGGCGATATAGCCCTGCTGAAGTTGTTGATGTACGAACTCATGAAGGCCGAACAGCGTGAGCCCGGCAGCGTATTCGATCATTATTTCATTCATGCACAAACGACAGGCTACGATGATTTCCTCGAAGAATTAAAGAAACTCGATCGTACTCAAGCACTACTCGATTGTGGTATAGAAGAATCGTTGATAATAGAAGTTGGTCACCTGCTTGCGAAACACAAGCGCATCATTTCTTGCTGGGCCATGGGGCTCACGCAACATAAGCATGCCGTTAATAATATTCGCGAAGTCGTCAATTTGCATTTGCTGCGTGGCGCTGTGGGAATAAAAGGCGCAGGGCTTTGCCCGGTTCGCGGACACTCCAATGTGCAAGGCGATCGCACCATGGGCATCTATGAAAAGCCTAAGCCGGAATTTTTGGATAGCTTAGATAAACACTTCTCTATTCAATCGCCGCGTGAGCATGGCTATGACACTGTCGAGGCTATCGAGGCCATGCATCATGGTAAGGTGAAAGTCTTTATCGCCATGGGAGGGAATTTCATTTCCGCAACACCCGACAGCGAGTTCACAGGCAAGGCCATGCAGCGATGCGGCCTTACGGTTCAGATTTCTACCAAGCTGAATCGCGCGCATTTGGTGACAGGAGAACGCGCGCTCATTTTGCCTTGTTTGGGGCGTACCGAACGCGATGTTCAGCTCAGCGGCGAACAGTTTGTGACGGTAGAAAATTCGATGGGCGTGGTATCGCGTTCACGCGGAACCTTCGAGCCCGCTTCGCCGCATTTGCGCAGTGAACCGGCCATCGTGTGTGAACTGGCTTCAGCACTGTTTGGCGCGGCACAACCAATGGATTGGCTGGAGGCGCGTGATAATTACGATGTCATACGCAATCATATCGAAGCGGTAATACCGGGATTCGATCGCTACAACGATCGCGTGCGCCAACCGGATGGTTTCTATTTGCCCAATGGACCACGACAGGGAAAATTCACCACGGCTTCAGGCAAGGCGCTGTTTACCTATAATCCGCTTCCCGACATTCGCATCAAGGAAGGACGTTTGGTCATGATGACCATTCGCAGTCATGATCAATACAACACGACGATTTACGGATTGGATGACCGTTATCGCGGCATCAAAAACGAACGTCGCGTAGTACTTATGCATGCGGATGATATGCGCGCCATGCATCTCAAGGAGCGTGAACTAGTGAATCTGGTGGGTGAGTTCAACGGGGTTATTCGTCGTGCCGAACAATTTCACGTGCTGCCCTTCAGCATTCCGCGCGGATGTTGCGCCACGTATTTCCCGGAGACCAACTGTTTGGTGCCCATCGACAGCTATGCCGATCGCAGCAAGACGCCCGTAAGTAAATTCATCGAAATCAGTATTGAAAAGCGCTAATCACTTGCATCGCCGATATCTTCTTCTGACTGTGCTTGCGGCATGGTTGGTATCGCTTGTCTACTTCGGAACGATTTGGCGTACTCCCGATGCCTTCGTGTTTACGGCTTCCGGAGATGGCTTGCAGGGCTATTATCAGTCCTTATGGCATACCCACGTTGATGAATCGAATTGGCAGCAATCGTCCATGAATTATCCTTTCGGGGAGAGTATTTTTTTCACCGGCGGACAGCCTCTGCTGACCAACACCATTCGGCTGCTCAAACCCATCGTAGATCTTTCCGAGCATACCGTCGGAATTTCGAATCTCTTCATTTTGTTTTCGGGCGTGTTGGCATCACTCTTTGTTTTTCTTGCATTGAAGCGTTTGCAGCTGTCAAACCTCTATGCAAGTTTATTCGCGGTCGTGATGATCATGCCGGCTCAACAATGGGACCGAACCGGTGGTCACTTCGCATTGGCGGTGCTGTTTGCGATACCACTGGTATTATGGCTGCTCATTGGGTTTTTTCAATGCGCGGTTGAGCAGGGGCGAGGGCTTTGGCGATGGACAGCGGGAATGGCAGGGGCATTATTTGTATTGGGCCTTATTCAGTTCTATTACATCTTTTTCGCAGCCGCCATTGCCGGCGGAATGACCGTGATCTATCTGTTTGCCGATCTAAAGCTGGCCCGATGGAAGCTGTTGCTTCACTTAGCCGCTCAGTTTATGATCCCTTTCGTTGCGTTGCAAGTTCTATTGCGCATGAGTACGGATGTTGTCGATCGCACGGCAATTCCCTGGGGCTTTATGGTTTTTCGCTCGTCATGGATGAGTTACGTGTTTCCTTTCGGCATGCCCTACGAACATTGGTTTAGTGGGCTAAAGCCGGAAGCTGGACTAGAGTGGGAGGGATTGGGCTATATCGGTCTGGCCGGCATTCTCCTGCTGTTACTCGTTTTGTTTGCATGGTTGCCAAGGATTTGGCATCGCAGTGAGCAGTATGGTTCACAACGGATATTGGTTTCATTGACATTGGCAGTCATCGTCTGTATGTCAGCCTCCATGGCATTCCCGTTCAATTGGGGTTTTGAGCGGCTGCTTTATCGCCTGGGGGCCATCCAGCAATTCCGGGGCATCGGCCGCTTTGCCATGGTGGCTTATTACCCATTGTTGCTTGTGCTCATTGCTGCATACACGAGTTACTATCGTACACGCAAGTTCTTTCCTTATGTGTGCGGCTTGGTTCTATGCCTGATGCTGGTTGATGGCCATGCGCGTATGTCGCAGGTTGCAGCTCGCATTGAAAATCCGCGCGGATCATTGCTGTCCTCCATTGGTCAGGGTATGGAGGGAATCGACCCCGGACGTTTTCAGGCGATTCATCCATTGCCGTTTGTGCATGTGGGTTCGGAGAATATTGGTGCCGTGGGATCGGATGAATCCATGCAGGCGCTTTATCAGACCTCCTTGCAAACGGGGTTGCCGACAACTGCCGCCGTGATGTCAAGAACATCCATCGGTCAAGCGTTTCTTTCGTGTGGAATGTCGTGGGAACTGATGGAAGTTCCTGCTATTACCACAAGTTTTCCCGACAATCGTCCTTTGTTGGTATTGGCCGACAGCAGTCACTTGCGGGAGTCCGATAGTCTTTTGCTCCAATTTGCCGAGCCATTATTCACCAACAATCGCATAGGATATTATGCACTGCCCATTTCCGCATTTGATAGCGCGCTTTCTGCGAATGCTGCTCGTGCTGAACAGCTGGCGCAGGGATGCACGGTAAGTTTATCCGAAGAGCTTTTCGGGGATTCGTTGTCGGTGGGAAGTGTTTATTTGGACACCACACTAAGCGTCACCTTTACCCACGGTTGGATGCGATTATTGGAAGTACCTATCGACGAGCGTTGGAAGGATCGCGAAATGGTGATCTCCTTTTGGGTGGAGGATTTCCGTCGCGATTTGATACCACGATCAGTGTTGGAGGTTATTCAGTTTGCCGGGGAGAAGTCGGTGGATTATCAAACGGAATTTTTGGGTAAGCGCATTGTCGGAATGCGAAAAGGAAGCGCGCTGGTCGAGTATCGCTTGCGTGTAAAACCCGATGCTGATCGCATAACCCTTGCTATAGAAAACAAACTTATTCAGGGCAGTGTACTGGAAATTAATTCCCTTTTGATTCAGCCTATCCAATCGAATTGTCGCATCTTGCGCCACGGTAAGGAATCATTGAACAACAGGATTTATTCACGGTAAGTGCGTTTCAGTCTTATTATTCCCAGTTACAACAATGCGCATGAACTCCTGCAGGAGTTGCCTGCGTTGCTGCGTTATTGTCAAGATTCCGGGTGGAACGTGGAGACCATTATAGTGGATGACGGATCTGTAGGTCCATCGGTTCTTGCCGAACGATGCACCCGAGAGGGTTGGCGTTTGATCCAACACGAAAAGAATCTGGGCAAAGGCGCTGCTGTCAGAACAGGAATGCTTGCGGCATCGGAAGACATTCGCATTTTCACTGATGCCGATATTCCGTTTCAATACAACGTCTTTCAGGATATCATGAGGGCTTTTGAAGATCGGGAGACGGACATTGTCGTGGGCGATCGACGCAAGTCGGATTATTTCGCCAAATCACCGGTGATGCGCCGCTTGGGAAGTGCTGTTTTTTCGCTTGCAGTGGACATTATCATGACCAAGCGATTGGGCGATACGCAATGTGGTCTGAAAGCATTTCGAAGCAAAGCCGTAAATGAGATATTCACCAATCAGCAGCTAAATGGATTTGCCGCTGATATCGAATGGCTTTACCGCGCGCGCATCGGAAAGCACAAGGTAGTAGGCGTATCTGCCGAGTTCCGCAATGCGGGCAACAGTTCTGTCGTCTTCTGGAAGCATGCCGTCTTGATGCTTCGGGATGTCATTCGTTTGCGGTTTTCTTAATGTTTGCGAAACGACGGTGGGATGCCATCAAACCACGTGAATAAGGTTATTTTTGCTCCATGCCGGTAAACATCGACAGAAGAAAATTACAATCACTGGGGCGCCTGGAGTTGCTTGCCAAGCAGGCGGTCGAGGGCTTTATTACCGGCCTTCACAAAAGTCCATTCCACGGTTTTTCGGTGGAATTCGCCGAACACCGTCAATACAATACCGGTGAGAGTACGCGACACTTGGACTGGAAATTACTGGCCCGAACCGAGAAGTATTTTGTGAAGCGTTACGAGGAGGAAACCAACCTGCGATGCCATATCGTGATTGACGCTTCGGCCTCTATGTATTTTCCGTATGGAGTCGATCCCAACGGTCCGGAGTTCAATAAAATCAAGTTTTCCGTTTATGCTGCCGCAGCACTGATAGAGCTTTTGAGGCGTCAGCGTGATGCGGTAGGGTTGGCTGTATTTGCGGATAAACTGCGATTGAACACACGTGCCAGAGCAAGCGAGGCACACCACAATTATCTCTATTCAGAGTTGGAGAAACTGTTGGACTCGGTTGCTATTACGAGCGGGCAAACTACCCTTGTAACCGACACCCTGCATGAAATTGCCGAAAGTATTCACCAGCGCTCAATGGTCATCATCTTCAGCGACATGATGGATAACTCCGAGAAAGCGCAGGAATTGTTTGCGGCCCTGCAGCATTTGCGTCATCGCAAGCATGACGTTATTTTGTTTCACGTTGCCGATAATCAAAAGGAGGTTTCATTCGATTTCGAGAACCGTCCTTATACCTTCACCGATCTGGAGAGTGGAGAGGAAATCAAAGTCAATCCTGCCGATGTGCGCGATACGTATGTCAAGCGCATGGCTGATTTCCGCAAGGAATTGAAGTTGAAATGCGGGCAGTACAAAGTGGATTTTGTGGAGGCCGATATTCATTCCGGCTTTAATCCGATTTTGATGCAGTACATGCTGAAGAGGCAGAAGCTGTATTGATTTATATAGCAATTATTTGCTAGTCCAAATCTGTTGTTTTTTCGTAATTTTCAGCCGAAGATGCGATCTATATTCCGACAAATCAACTTATTGCCTTTTGTTATTCTTGGAATGCTATTTCCGTTGGGAACTTATGCCCAGAGCTATAGTCATTTGGGGCTAATTGATGCGGCCAAAGTGCGTGAGGCTGCGGTGAAGGCTTCACCCATGGTTGTGCTTCCTGCCTCAACCGATTTTTCGGAATGTGCCATTAACACCATCAATCAGCTGTATGTATTGGATGAGGAGCAGGCTTGTATTTATGTCTTCGATGAGTTGCTTTTCTTGCGTGAAGTCATTAAAACAATTGAAACCACAACGGGCAAAGTTGAATTGCGTGCACCCAAACACCTGTGTATCGATCGATTCAACAACCTGTATGTGTACGATAGTAAAGTCGGTGCAATCATTAAGAAGCCGGTCAAGGGTGATGCACTGCTAATTGGTCAAGCAGGTTGGGGAGTTGGTGAATTGGGTGATGTCAAGGATATCGCTGTTGATTCCAAGGGTTTGTGCTATGTACTGAATCGTTCGCGGAACGTCGTGGATGTTTATAGTCCTGATGGAATCTACCTGACGTGGGTGACCGGAAAAAAGGCATTTCACGATCCGATGTGCATTGGAATAAGCGGATCGGATGAATTGTATGTAATGGATAGCGAAGGTCCGACGGTCTATGTCTTCAACGATGCCGGGAATTTGGTCAATACCAATTCGGATCTTTCTTTGCGGAAGAATGTATTGTTGAAGGACCCCGCAACCATGGCCGTATTCCACAACGGCGATTTCATGGTCATGGATGAAAAGCTGTGTGTGGCTTATCACTTCAATCGGGTCTCCGATTTGATTGGAAACTTGGGGTCAAAGGGGGAATCGCGTGAGGGTGTTTTCGTGCATGCCACGCACCTGAGTATTGCGTCGGGAACGTCCAATCGCATGGCCATATTGGATGAAAAGGCAGGACGCGTTCAGTACTATGAAGTACAGCAGCTAAAGCCGCTGAAGGACGAACCTTCACGGCGCGTGAAAATGATTGAATCTTCAACTTTACGCAAGCCTGTATTGGATCTGGCGGTGGGTAGCAACGGTTTACGCTACGTTATTCCTGCGGGCGACCGCTCGAAAGTGATTGCATACAAGGATACTTCCCAATTAGATGAGTTCACTATTTCCGGAGTTATTGATGAAGCTGCGGCCATTGCTTGCGACACGTTGGGGAATCTGTATGTGGCTGATCGTGGTGTTGATGAAGTGCTGGTGTTTAATGGCACAGGTAGTTTGGTTCGTCGTGTAGGTAAAGAAATCACTGAGAAATTGAAGAACCCTTCATCGTTGGTCGTTCAATCCGATGGTTCGCTTATTGTTGCTGACGAAGGGCGTGGTAGTTTGTTGCATTGGAATTTGCAAGGCCAATTCGTGAAGGTCATAACCTCGGCAGATAACTCTGTGATGCGGTCGCCGGTGCGAATTGACTGTGATTCGAAAAATCAAATCTATGTTTGGGATGATGAGCTCAATGCGATTCTTCGCGTTGGGCGAGGGGGGTGGCCTACAGCCGAGAAGCAATTACAAGTACGTTCGGAAAAGCCCGGAGGTGTGCCCGGAACAATCGGCGATTTTTATGTGGATCCCTTGGATCAAATTCACGTTTACAACAAGTCGAATCATCAAATTGAGGTGTATACCTGGGAGTTCGAACCAATCTTAGTGTACAGTATTGGCTACCCCGGTAAAGCGAAGGGTGCCATAGGTGATGTGGAGCAAATGATGCTCGATACGCGCACGTTGAATATTTACCTGACCATGAATGATGGGGAAATGCAGAAGGTTTATCACTATCTCGTTCCACCTCCAATGCCATCCAATACCATGCTGTTTGATGTCATCGACAACAAGTTGGTCGCGAATTTTTCCAGGGTGAAGTCAAAGGCGGTTGTTGCCTATGGGCTTACCCGTCCCACAGCAACAGGCGATAGCGTTGTTTATCGCACCGAAGGGAATGCCTTCACCATACGGCAATCTCCAACCGATCATCAATTGTATCATTATGATTTTGTAGCCCTTAGCTGGAGTGATTATTCCGATCCATCGATGGGCTTTGACGACTATTTCCATTATGCGGAGGCTATGGTCCACGCTCATAAGTACCAGGAGGCGCTTGGTTCGTGGATGTTGGCTATGGAAACAATGGGCAAACAGTGGGGAATGGTTGAATACATCGCTCGTCGCATGGGAGAAGTTTCCACCAAATTGTTGCAGGAGCAGAACATCGACATGGCCATTGACTATGTCAAGGAGGCTTTCCGCTTGTCACCTAAATCCGAGTTTATCAAAGATCGTTACCGTGATGCGGTTATGGCACATTACAGCCATTTGGTGAATCAGCGTGAGATTAACACGGTCATCTCCGACATGCAGTTGAACATTTCGAATGCGACACTGCGGGGGATTTATTTGCAAACGGCCGATACACTTGCACGCGTTTTGGCGCTGCAGGATAATTTGAACAGCATTAATGACGCCATCAAAGTGCAGAAAAAAATGCTCGAATGGGATTCGAATCCTATGCATGCAGAAGCACTGGGAATTTCATTCTTTGAGCTCTATAAGTTTAAGAGCATTCGAGAAACTTCTTCATTGGAACTACGCAGCATTTTGGAAGAAGCACTAGCGAATTCTCGTGAGGCGTATCGCTTGCAAAAGGGTGCCGGTAAACCCTACTTTTCAGCCCATCTAGTGCAGCTTGCAGCAATGAATGAATTGGGTAAATACAGCGAAGTGGAATCGCAGGCGACTGCTGAACTGGGAAGTTCTGCAGCGTTGATGTCGAGGGAAGTCCTGATTGCTTATCGAAAGCAATTGGCTACATCGTTCGCCATGCAGGACAATCATTCAAGTGCGGAAGGAGAATACAATACGATACTATCGCTCAATGCTGCAGATCGGGAAGCAAGTGAATTGCTCATCGAAGAATTGATCGCGTTAGTGAAATATGAAGCCGCCTCGGATGCACTTCATAAGTTGATGCTCGGCAAGGAAGAGAATGCGAATTACACCCTGACCCTCGGACGTATTTCATTATTGAAGAGCAATGGAGGGGAGGCGGTGTTTCAATTGGAGAAGGCGCTCTCTCAAGACCCTTCGCTACGTCGCGCTTATGGTTTCCTGGCGGATGCTTATGCACTCTCGACCAATAATCTTCAAGCAATCAAATACTACGTATTGGCTATACAGTATACCGATGAACAACTTGCAAAGACCGGTCAGGGTAATCGCAACAAGCGCGAGGCTGCTGAGTTGCCCGAAGAGCGTTTGCGTTTCCTGCGGGCGGCAGCAAATATCTATGCCGAGCTTCAAAACCATAAAGAAGCCTTGGCCATGAATCTGCGGTTGATTAAGCTGAAGGATTCGGATGCAGCTGCCCATTATGGCGCCGGACAAGCGAGTATGCAGCTGGGCAGGGTGTATAATGCTGTCGAGCATTTTCGTCGTGCCGTCGTATTGGATGCCACCAACGCAACCTACGACTCTGCTCTCAAGAGCGCCGAAAAGCAACGCAATGATTTTATGGCATCAAGCAATCCATTGTCGATTGCAGATGTGCTGGTGAATGAGATTTTTCCAAGTATTTACAAGAACTATAGCGACGTGCATCAATTGCCTGCCGGTGAAATCGTGTTGACCAACAACACGGAATCCGCGATTTCACCGACATCATTAACGGTCTATTGTTCGGAGTTGATGAGCACGCCAACACAGGTTCAGTGCCAAGCCATCAATGCAAAAACAAATTCTATCGTACGCTTTCCGGCATTGTTCAATGAATCTATTTTGGAAAATACGGAGTCGAGAACCTTGCAGATGGAGGCCGTACTCACGTATATGAGTAATGGTCAAGAACAGGTGGTGCGTAAATCGGGTGCTTTTGTGCTCAATAGTCGCAATGCCATTGTGTGGTCGGATAAGCGTCGCATGGCATCATTCATCGCGCCCGGTAACGAGTTGCTGGTGGATTATAACAAACAGTCGGAACAGGTATTTAAGGGCATGCCGAAGTATGGCTTGAGCCGAACGATTCTGAAGGCCGGCCAACTTTACACGGTGCTGAATCGGTCGGGGTTAACCTACAGCAGTGATCCGAATCAGGGGTATGCGAGTTTATCGTTGCGAACGGAGATGAAGGATTTTCTGCAGTTTCCGCTGGAGACGTTTATTCGTAAGGGTGGCGATTGTGACGATTTGGTAGCCCTCTATGCATCCTTGCTGGAAAGCGGAGGTGTATCGGCCGCCTACATCGATGTGCCGGGTCACGTCATGGTTGCTTTTGACTGTGGTGTAAAACCTTCGCAAATGGCTGAATACGGATTGTCGGCAAGCGAAGTCATCGTGATGTCGGATAAAGTATGGATTCCCATTGAAGCAACGAAGATTGGAACAACCGGTTTCTTTTCTGCTTGGAAGGCCGCAGCCGATCGTTACTTCCGCGAACTGGAGGCAGGGCACTTCCCTGATTTAATTCCATTTAGTGAAGCATGGAATATTTACAAGCCCGCTTCTTATCAACCCAAGGGTCTTGTGCTGGAAGTCCCGAGCGATGAGCGAGTGAAGGAAGAATACCGTCAGTTTGTAGTGCAATTCGTGAGCAAAACAAAGCAGAGTTCTTTGGATGAATTAAAGGCGCGTTGTGTAGCTGAACCTGATAATGTATTTGTGCGCAATGCACTGGGTACTTTGCTGACGCAAACCGGACAATACGAGGCAGCAAGAAAAGTGTTTTTGGAAACACTGGAAATGACGCCGGAAAGCGCGATTGTCATCAATAACTTGGGAAATGTTGCCTTCCTGGAGGGTAAGTATACAGAGGCATTGCAGCATTATACGCAAGCATTGCAACTCGATGAAGACGACGCTCAGATTCACATCAATATGTGTAAGACCTATTTGCAGCAGGGTGAAAAAGCAAGAGCTAAATCCTCCTTTGATACAGCTATTAAGCTTGATCCTGCGCTAGCTGAACTTTATAATGAACTCAATAAACAATTCCAATGAAAAACCTATTTATCCTCATCGCATTGATGGCTGCCTTCGTTAACGCCAAGGCTCAGGCTGACACCACCACAGCCGGTAATATCCTGTATTATGAAGGGAAAGTGGAGATAGGGAAGGAGCCAACATGGACACGCGCCAAAATCAAGGCACCGGTTAAACGTAATCAGTTTATTCGCACATCACCGGAAGCAATGGTTGAAATTAAATGGCTTAATGGAAGCACCACTGTTGTTGGTCCTAACAGCAAAGTGGAAGTGAAGGCATTGGCACAGGCCAGTAATGGCAGTGGAAAGGTTGCGACGGAGGGTGTCTTCGGTGAATTTATGAATGTCTTCAAGTCTTCATCAGGAGCTCGTCAGAGTGAAGAAGGCGGTATTCGCCGCGACAATGATGAGCAAAAGGAACCTGAAGAGGTGTATTGGAAGCATGAAGGTATCATCACGTTTGAGCAGGCATTTTCGGTGTATGAGAAAAAAACGTACGCGCAGGCAATTCCAGGATTGCACGCTTACATCGACCAAAATCCGAAGGCGGAGAATACAAAGTATGCATACTTCGCACTTGGTCATTGCTACATCATGGCCAACAATCCGCTGAAGGCAAAAGATATCTTCAAAAGTTTTATCATCATCTACGCGAACGACCCTTTGAAGGCGGATGCGGAGAAGGTACTTGAGCTGTTGCAGTAATTGCCGGATTTTATGAGTCAACCGCGCATGTTCAAAAAGCTACTAAAGGATTTGGCCGCAGCTGCTGTCCTGGGAGTGGTGTGCATGATTATCGTGGAGCTGCTTCAATTCGCTTCGGCGAAAATGGTGCGCTCGCCACTGCAGGCGATGGAAGATGAGGTGGTTGATTTATCTTTTCACCTGCGCAAGCAAAATCAAGGATTCACTCAGCTGGACCCTGATGATGTGGTCATCATTGATATTGATGATTACAGCATTGAGCAATTGGGAAGGGCGCAATCGTGGCCACGTGGCTACGATGCACGCGTCATCAATTACATTGCATCGGGAGGTCCAAAGGCGATTGGAATCGATTTTCTCTATACCGAAAGTGATAGTCTAGGGAGTGGTTATCTGGCCCAAATGGAGGCCAAAGGATTAACGAATGTTCAGGCCTTGGCGGATGCATTGCGTTCGGATGCTGAACTGGCTCAGGCCATTGAATCTGCAGGTTGTGTTTACCTCTCCTTTTTTGATGATGACGCAAAAGCAACCGATTCATTACCGTCTAAGGGTTGGTCATCGCTGAGTATGTTATCCGCCGACAGAAATGCGATTGTGGCTGAGAAGGAATGGCGGAATCCCGTGTTGCCTATTGCTCCTTTTGCCGCTGTCGCCAAGGGAATTGGTGGTATAGCCGTACCTACGACATACGACGGAACAGTAAGGCATTATCAAATGGTGCAGCGTGTGCCTGAGCAAGTCGAATCGGCCAATGTGGTGGGCAATTTTCCATTGTACATGATGTTGGATGCAAAAGGGATAGACCGCAGTGAAGTGAAAATTACCCGTCGTGGGCTGATGCATCATGACAGCCTTTTAGTGCCTCTTGATGCTGATGGAAGTTTTCGTTTGAATTGGCTTGGCAGTGAGGAGAAGATACGCTTCATCTCGTACTACAAAGTTTGGGATGAACTGGTGCCAGCAGAATTTTTCGAAGGCAAGTATGTGTTCCTCGGCGCCAGTGCTTCCGGTTTGCAGGATTTGAAGACGGTTCCCTCCCGTGATGATAAAATGCCGGGGGTTGAAGTACATGCTACGGCATTCTTAAACATGATGAATGGATCGTTTCTGGAGGAACCATCCGCAGCGCAGGTTCGTGTTGTTTACTATCTGTTGGCAGTCGTGATGATCTTGATTTTCTTGTTGCTTCGCCCGTTGTTTGGAGTAGTTGCAGCATTCTTACTGTATTTCGTTTTTCGTTTTTCCTTCGAGCTGTGGGTGCTTCCCAACAAGGGAATAATCGTTCCCATTGCGATGCTTATGATGCTCACGTTGGTGTGTTATGTCGCCAGTGTGTTGTATTCCTATTTCATCCGTGAACGTCGAACACGGTTCCTGAAAAATGCTTTTGGAGCCTATCTATCGCCTGAAGTGGTCAATCAAATTGCGGGGGATAGCGAGGCGTTGCAGTTGGGCGGACAAAAGAAGGAATTGACTGTTTTGTTTTCAGACATACGCGATTTTACCTACTTCTCAGAGCGTTTTGATTCGCAGCAAACGGTGGCTTTTCTGAATCATTACCTCAGCGCTATGTCGGAGGTGATTTTCCGACATCAAGGTACGATTGACAAGTTTATCGGCGACGCTATCATGGCCATTTTCGGTGCACCGGTGCCTCAACATAATCATGCAGAAAAGGCCTGCCTTGTTGCCATGGAGATGGTCGCAGAGTTGCATCAAGTCAATTTGAATAATGCAAATTTGGGTTTCCCCAAAGTAGCCATCGGTATTGGGATTAATACGGGCGATATGACTATCGGTAATATCGGCTCCAAGCGACGATTTGATTACACAGTGATTGGTGATGCCGTGAACTTGGGAGCTCGCCTGGAGGGGTTAACTAAATTTTTTGATGTGCAGGTTATCGTTTCGGAACATACCCGGAATGCTGTAGTCAATCCAGCGTTAAAGTTTCGCGAACTTGGAAATGTAGTGGTGAAGGGGAAGGAGCATCCCGTTAAGATTTATCAGTTACTTCCTTCCGATGAAGACCAACTGGATACTGCACTTTGGTTGCAGCATTGGGAGCGCGCCTTTGATTGGATGGAGTCTCGCAATTTGCCTGAAGCTCTTAACAGTTTGAAAGCGTGCAATGCAATCAGGCAAGAGGATTTAGCAACCTACTACTACATCAAATCGTGTGAAGCTTATCTGAATAATCCGGAGGCCTTTGATTTGCTGATCCGAATGGAATCGAAGTAAGGCTGATGAAAAATTCTTCATTAATCGCAAGCGGCTTTAGGTCAATTATAAAGGTCTTCATTATTTTCATGGCGCTTCATTCCTCTGCGCAGGCGCAAGACACGAAGTCGTTGCAACTCATGGCCTCCGACGGAATTAAGCCGATTTTGTCTTTCCCACATCGTTTAACCCTTCCGAATGAACGAGATTGTCAAGTGGTCACCCTTCGCTTTTACCTTCATAATGTTGAGTTGAAGCATGAGGGCAGATTGGTTTGGGCTTCGGCTGATAGTCACTACTTATTTGATAGCGGTGTTGCATCAAGGCTAGAGATACCGATGAGCATTTCAGCGTCAACCCCCGTGGATGAGATTTCCTTCGTCATTGGCGTAGATAGTGCGCTGCAGGTCAATGGCGCGCATTCCGGCGTATTGGATCCTATTCAGGGCATGTACTGGACGTGGCAAAGTGGCTACATCCATTGGAAGCTCGAAACGGAGTCCTTGGATAGCGCTTCCGATTCATCCCTGACCTGGCATGTAGGTGGTTATCGTACCCCATATAATTCGCTGCGTGTTATCCGGTATGCTGTGAACACAGCCTCAACAAGCTACTTATTCACGGTCGATATCCGGCGCTTGATCAACGATGTTTGGGGAAGTGTTCCGCTTATGGTCATGTCGCCTTCAGCGCATGCCATACAGCTTGCCGATAGTTTTCAATCTTGTATTCAATGGCAGCCTTGACGCGCATATGTACTGTGTTGACGGTGATTATTCTATTGCCGGCGCTCATGATAGTTGAGAGCGGTCAATGGCCTGAGCGTATCTACAATCTTTCGGAAGTTCAAAAGCGTCAGGCGTGCATTGATTTGGGCAGCGCACTCTTTTATGACCCGATTCTTTCTCGCGATAGCACCGTATCGTGCTCGAGTTGCCACAGTTCGTACGTCGCATTTACCCACGTCGATCATGCCGTCAGTCACGGGGTTGATGACCGTATTGGTAGACGAAATGCGCCCGCTTTGATGAACCTGGCCTGGAGTAATTCCTTCATGTGGGATGGCGCCATCAATCATCTCGATATGCAGCCATTGGTTCCAATAAGTAATCCATTGGAAATGGATGCATCGTTGCCGACAGTCATTCAAAAACTGCAAGATTCGCAGCTCTATCGCACGCTATTCTCGCGTGTTTATGGCGACAGCGTTATTACCTCCGAGCGCATGCTCAAGGCGTTTTCTGCATTTCTTATTACGCTGGAGAGCCGGTCTAGCAAATACGATCATGTTCAAGCAGGGGAGGTGCAGTTCACCGAACAGGAATCGCGGGGTTATACGCTGTTCAAAGACCAGTGCAATGCTTGCCACACGGAACCGCTCTTCACGAATCAAACCTTTAGAAACAATGGAATTGTTCTGAACGGCAGGGATTATGGCCGTGGTGAAATCACCGGCAATGCTAGCGATAGCGGACTCTTTAAAGTACCCACATTGCGCAACGTGTATTACTCGAGGCCATACCTGCATGATGGGCGACTGTCTCGGTTGAATGATGTGATTGGGCACTATGCTTCCGGTCGGTTTCCCCAAACGGCTTCTATGGAAATGAATACCGTTTCCGGCATGAATGAGCAACAGCGCGTGGATCTCATGGCTTTTTTACTCACGCTTTCCGATAGCGCATTTGTCTTTGATAAACGATTTCAATACCCGTTTAAACTATTTGAAACAGTTGGCGTCCAACACTGATTAATCACTAAACCATGAACCGAATATCCTTCCTGCTTGCCTTGTTGGGTTTAAGCGTCAACATACATTCTCAGACCAATCCTGCCATTCTACACTGGATTCAAAATCCGCAAGGCACCACCGGTGCGCACTATGTCGAAGGCAACGGCACGCTTATTCAGGACAATGTTCCGGTGAATGTGCAAACGGTTCAATACTCTGCCGATTGGGTCTATGTAAGCACCAATGGTATTCCGGCCTATCCGACAGGTCCGTTTCTGGATGGAAATCCGTCTCAAGCATCCGATCAAAATGCGATTTATAAAATCTCATTGTCACCACAGCCCAATACGGGAACACCCACCAATACCACAGGAGGTAATATCGGCGTCTTCATCAATGGTGTTTCGCTCTTCGATTACCGTGATGGCGTGAGCTGGAACAATCAAACGCAAGCAGAGGGCGGTGGCCCGATCATGGGCCCTCCCGGACAAGGCGTTTGGAATCGTGATGCCATTGTGGCTGAGCGTGAAGGATTTGATTGTTCTAAAGGCCACCCTGCGATGGGCAATTATCACCACCACCAAAACCCGAGTGCATTTGATATGGATATTGTTCCTATTTCAGATGTATGCGACATCTATGGTTCAGACGGCCTTTACGTGATTGATGCAAACGTGCATTCTCCATTGATTGGCTTTTCCTATGATGGTTTCCCGATTTATGGTGCCTATGGTTATGTCAACACCGATGGCACAGGTGGCATCACACGCATGAAGTCGGGTTATCAGTTGCGCAACATCACGGTGAGAAATACTTATGCGAATGGAACATCCGTAACGGCAGGACCACCTATAAATGATACGTATCCACTGGGGCGTTATCGCGAGGACTATGAGTACATCGATCACAGTGAGCCGGACTTCATGGATGAGCATAACGGACGTTTCTGCGTAACTCCCGAATATCCGAATGGTGTCTACGCCTATTTCTGCACGGTCGATGAGAATTGGAATTCAGCCTATCCATACGTGGTAGGACCTACATTTTATGGTGTTAGAACAGGTGCGAAAGTGCAGAACATTACAGAGGCGGTGACCGCTTATACGGCAGTTCCGAACGCAGTTACAGCGCAATTGGATGTTGAGCAACTCACTGTTTTCCCGAATCCGGCAACTGATTTTGTGGCCGTTCAATTGAAAGGGTTGAATACTCTGGATTGGAACGTTGAGTTGGTTGATTTAAGCGGAAAGCTGATTCAAAGTACACGCCTATATCCGGGAAGCACCATTGCTTATTTCGAT
>CANHYZ010000001.1 GCA_947464885.1 Flavobacteriales bacterium | reverse complement strand
TAGTAAATACCGGCATTCGCGTTGAAGCTCCACTGCGGGGCGAAGCTGTAGCGCAATGAGACACGCGGCGAAATCTGGTTTTTCAGATTGCTCATCGAGGCATTGAAATCATTGCCGTCGGCGCGCAAACCGGCCGAGAGCGTCACGCGATCGTTGAGCAAAGTCTTACTCGACTGAACGAATGCGCCGTATTTGTGCATGTTGAAATTCGTTCGGTAATCAACCCGGAAGGTGTCTTGTATAGCCGGGTTGTATTCACTCAAGTTGGAATAGTTGAAGTACTGGGCATATTCATACGAAACGCCATAAAGCAGTTTCCAGCCTTGGCCCGAGATCTTGTTTTCAATGCGCAGCTTATTTTCTTGCTCACTGCTGCTGTAGTCAAACTTGCGGGCTTTGGTCTCGTCGTTGTCGTAATACTTGTAAGCATCATTCTGTAGCATATTGCGACTAGCCACAACCGTCCATTTACTCTTATCTCCGTAATGATCCCACTTCACACCAAAGGCATAGTTCCACTGGTTGTTGATGACGAGGTTGTCGAGCAGGTAACGATTGAAGTCGAAGTTTTCATTGGCCGTGTCTTCGGCCAGTTTCAGGTTTAAGGTGAAATTATCGAGCGCACCCAGAGAAAGAATCGAGAGCTTGTTTTTCTCGTTGATGTCCCATTTCCATTTCAGGTTGTAGTCGTTGTAGGCCGGAAGAAAAGGCAGCCCCAGTGCACTGAAGAGAAACTGCAAATAGCTTCTGCGCGCCGAAAACGTCAGCCCGGAGTTTTTGCCGGTTGGACCTTCGAGCGTGATACCGATATCGCTGCTGCCTACAATGATGTTACTGGCCCACTTGTCGCGCTTGGGGTCTTTGAACTGAAACTCCATCACACTGCTGAGCGCATTGCCACGAGCAGCAGGGTATGCTCCGGAATAAAACTCCACTTCGTTAATCAAATCGACGTTGATGAGTCCACGCGGACCACCGTTGGAGCCTTGTGTGGCGAAGTGATTGATGTTCGGGATTTCGATGCCGTCGATGTAGAAGCGGTTCTCGTTGGCCGCTCCACCGCGAATAATCAGGTCATTGCGGAAGCTGGGAATCGCTGCTACACCGGGCAGCGTGCGAATCACTTTAGAGATGTCGCGGTCACCGCCCGGATTACGCTTGATTTCATTCACCCCGATGGAACGAACCGAAACGGGCGACTCATCTTCGTTCGAGCGCCGTGTGCCAACGATTTCCACCGGACCTGTTTCATTGACGACTTCTTCTAATTGAATATTGACGATTGCAGGGCGATCCTTGGTGGCCTCCACTTCGAATACAATGACTTTTTTGTAGCCGATAGCAGCGCACTCAATGTTATACAGCCCCGGTTGCAGGTTGCCTATGGAGTACTTTCCGTCAATGTCTGTTGTCGACCCTGTGTTGGTGCCTTGGATGACGACAGGCACGAAAGGTACCGGCTCATTGGCCGGAAGCGCGGTAATGGTCCCTGAAATAGAAGTGGTTTGCGCCGTGGCAAAAGCGGCCCAAAGGACTAGGATGAAGGTTAGTGGAAAGTGGAGTAAAGGGAGTGAAAAGGTTCGCATGGTTGCAAAACAATTCAATCGTCTTTTTGTTTGGTTCGGAGTCCGATGCAAACACCGTAATGCTGATAGACGTTTTTCACGGGGGTGCTATCCCATTCTTCTTGTTGGCCGGTGATAAATGACCAGGCGTCATTCCAGGCTTTGGTGCGCAGATCGGTGACGGAAGCTCCTGCGTTGGCAAATCCACCGAAATAGAAATGATTACCGAGGAAAAATTGAACCTGCAGTTTTCCTTGATACCCAAATTCGATACTGTTGTAGAGATCTTGCGGGAGGGAAGGGTAATAAAAGTCCTCGTCCACACCCATCCCGGCAACGATGTCATCGGTGTTGATTTGAACGTAAGGTCCTGCGCTTAAGTTGATGTGCTTTCCCAGTCGCATGAGGAAGGCGGATTGTAGTTCATGGGCTCTCACCACATAGCCGGTTGCGTAATGTCCTTCTTGCGGTATGGTGCCGGTGGTAGTTATCGGATAACCGAACTCGAACGACTTGTTGAAAGCACTATATCCGCATGACCAGCCAAACACTCTTCCTCGTGTGTGATCTATGGAAAGACCGATGCTTAAACTCGTTCCCTTTATGGATGTGGTATTCACAAAGCCACCTTCAAGCTCATTCATAAATACTCCCGATTGAAGGGTGAAGGAGGTTTGTGCTTCCAGTGAAAGGGTAAGCAAGCAGGTCAGGACGAAAAGGATGTACCTCATTTTGGCTTTTCTATGCCAACGCCCCGCTATTGCGAGGCGTTGGTATTGGTTTGTTTGAATAGTTGACTTATGCCTTTGCCATCAGTTTTGGGGCAGCTGACAAAATCTCTTCATTCGCAAATTCCTTGAACTTCTCGAAGTTCTTCACAAACTTCTCGGCGAGTTCATTGGCTTTTGCATCGTAGGCTGATTTGTCTTTCCAAGTGTTGCGCGGGTTGAGCAACTCTGCGGGTACCTCTGCACAGGTAGTAGGCATTTGAAGACCGAAAATGTCATGCGTTTCATACTGAACGCCGTCCAGTTTGCCTTCCAATGCTGCTGTAATCATGGCGCGAGTATACTTGAGCTTCATACGCTCTCCGGTGCCATAAGCGCCACCGCTCCAGCCGGTATTGATGAGCCACACTTGCGCTCCACTTGCTTCCATTTTCTTGCCGAGCATCTCAGCATACTTGGTAGGGTGGAGTGGAAGGAATGGTGCACCGAAACAAGCGCTGAATGTCGTGGTTGGTTCGGTGATTCCGGCTTCTGTTCCTGCAACCTTGGCGGTGTATCCGCTGATGAATTGGTACATCGCCTGGCCTTTAGTAAGCTTCGCAATCGGAGGCAAAACACCGGATGCATCGCAGGTGAGGAAGAAAATGTTTTTCGGAATACCACCCACTGATGGATTCACGGTATTGTCGATGTGTGTGAGCGGATAGCTTACACGGGTGTTTTCGGTTTTCTCGCAGTTCGAATAATCGGGAGTTACGCCATCGTCTTCAAAGCCGATGTTTTCCAGGATAGCGCCAAACTTAATGGCGTCATAAATCTGCGGTTCTTTTTCGTGCGTCAAATCGATGGTCTTCGCATAGCAACCACCTTCAAAGTTGAACACGGTAGTGTCCGTCCAGCCGTGCTCGTCGTCGCCGATGAGCTGACGATTCGGATCGGAAGACAGCGTGGTCTTACCGGTTCCGCTCAGACCGAAGAAAACGGCGGTGTCGCCTGCTGCGCCGATATTGGCCGAGCAGTGCATGCTCAGGACGTTCTTGTCTTGCGGCAATACGTAGTTAAGCACAGTGAAAATTCCTTTCTTGATTTCACCGGTATAACCGGTACCACCGATGATGGCGATTTTCTTGGTGAAATTCAGTATGGCGAAGTTGTGCTGACGGGTGCCATCCTGATCAGGAATCGCCATAAAGCCCGGCGCACAAATGATGTTCCAGTCGGGAGTGAAGTTGGCGAGCTGCTCGCTTGAGGGGCGGATGAACATGTTGTATGCAAACATGTTGCTCCAAGGGTATTCGGTCACAACGCGCACACCAATACGGTAGCGCTCATCGGCACAAGCAAACATGTCGCGTACATATACGTCACGGTTGGTGAGGTAAGCGCAAATACGGGCTTGCAGACGGTCGAATTTCTCGGAATCGAACGGCACATTGAACTGACCGCCCCACCATACGGTGTCTTTGGTCGTGTCATCGGCAACGATGAATTTGTCCTTGGGCGAGCGACCGGTAAATTCTCCGGTATCAATGGCCAGAGCGCCGGTGTTGGTGAGTACGCCTTGTCCAAGGCCGATGGTTTCTTCTACGAGTTCTGCCGGGTGCAAATTCCAGTAGGCAGTGGCTACGTGTTTGAGTCCGAGGTAGTCCAGATTGGCTCCTTCGGGTTTGTGTCCGATTTGAGTCATGGTGAAATGTGAGTTTGGTTATTCATTGAACCGAACGCGAAGATAGGAAGGAATGTTTAATGGCGAGTGGCGAGTGGCGAATGAACAACGACGATTCGGGGCAACATGTCGTGCGTCTGATTGCGCATGTCTGAACTTTAAATTGCACTGAAAGGTTGTTTACAGCAGAGTCCGTGTTTTCTCAGCTTGTCCAACACTGATAGAGTAAACAACACGTATATCTCAGACAAGAACGTAGGTTAGCCTGTCAATTACTTGCTGGCTGGAATCATGACCCGATGTTTGAGGATTTTTTTGAGATTATATCCATCTAAGCCTTTCAGATTAAAGGCCATTCAATAGCAAAAGAGGTTACGGTGATGTTTTATACTTCATTCGACCTTACTTAGATGCAACCACGAGCATTTGTTTGGCAAAGGGACGAATGGGTGAGTTCAAGTAAAAGCGCGTCAACCAATAGGATTTAGGAAGTCGTGACTTAAGCGAGAATGGCATAAAACGCGGAATCACCTTTTCGATGGTCAATCCGGAACTCCTAAAGAAGTCAGTAATCGCGGTATGGCTAAAGGCTTTTTTGTGGGTGTAATCATCCCAGTACTCTCGGAAGCAATAGTAGTAATTGGGTTGCATCACAATAAATCGTCCACCGGGCTTTAAACAACGCTTCACGTTGCTCATGATTATGGCTAGTTCACCATCATCAAAATGCTCCAATAAATTACTTGCGAATACAATGTCTAAAGATTCATCCTGTATGGGGAATTTATCGAGAACTGAGGCTCCAAAAAAATGGACATCCTTGTTCATGAATTGGCTATTGTCGGGATTTAGATCAATAGCGTATTTGTGTTCGGCCGATATGTTGTTGATAAAGTCGCCGTATCCGCAGCCCAAATCAAGAACACTGGCGTTACGTGGTGTAAACTTGTTCAGAAACTCAGCAATTGCTTTCCAAACTACGCTGCGTCCGGAGTTGAAAGTGAATCGTGATTCATAATAAGACTGGGCATTATTCATGTTGAAGCTATGGATTGTTTTATTGATCGCAAGGTGTTGGTCGCTTACTTGTCTAAAGGTATAAAATCGGTCAGGTTAGCTATTCAGCGAATTTCGTAAAGGTAGATTTTTTGAGGGTTTAATGTTCCGGTAAAGGTTTCAATAAATACGAGCTGGTCATTCGCTTTAAGTTGAAATGAGCTCATGAGGTATCGGCAGTTGAGGGCTTTTAAGGCGGCGATATTATAATTGACGGCGCATCCATTAGGGTCGCTGCAGTTTTTTAGATCCGAAAACAAATAGCATCGTCCTCCCCAATTCAAGAAGGTTTGATATGACGCGTTATTGTGGTCAACGGCAAGCTCGATAACCTCAAGGATTTTGTCTTTATGTTCTTTAGGATAGCTAGTCATATAACCATCAATCGTATAGAATCCATTGTAAAGAGCTAGCGCAGGATTAAGAGCAACACTTCCTACGCGATAGCTGCTTTTAGGCAGATGAATTGTTTTATCAATTTGGTCAAAAACGTCTTCTTGAAAAAATCCGGTGAAAGTGCCTCTATGATTGATGTAGAGATGGTAATAGTCGGGGCCTAAGAAAATTTGCTGAGTCTCGGAAGCAACCGGGATGATTTTTTCGCAATACATTAAGATATTCTGCCGCGCTGTACCTTCTGTGAGTATCGAAGTCCCAAGTTGCAAAGTCAAAACTAAGATTAAGAAAATACGTTTGACGAGCGGTTTACTTATAAATTCTAAGGCGTAAAGGGTAAGTGCGGTGAATAAAACGGTCCAGATAATGGGATTGAAAAAATAGAATCTGTCCCACTTGAATATTTTAAGTATTCTGCTTTTTTCCTTTAATTCAACTATAGGTGTCCATTGCCAAAAGCCGTAAAATGCGCTAATAACAAAAGCTATTAGGGTTATAAAAGCAATGAACTTTGCGGGTAGGGACCACTGTTTCCGATGAATGATTGTCAAAGGAATGGTCAAGATTAAAAGAAACAGCGAAATGAAGTGATGACTTGCTGCATGGTAATGACCATGGGTAAACATAGAAATGGCTGCTCCAATTGATACTTTCCAAGAATATCCAATTGGCGTCCAGGCCTCTCGATGAGAAATAAAGTCTTTAGCAAACAAAACTTGGTAAAAAAGGTAATAGTTACAAATGACGTATGTAATTGAAACCAGGCAAAACCAGGTAAAAGAAGAAGTCTGAATTTTTCTATCGCGTATTACGTTAACAGCGATAATGCTACCCGCTATTATGAGCACAAATACACCTATATAAACGAAAGAAGAGTGAAAAGCGAAAGCGATAGGAATGACAACATCCTGAATGCGCAGGCTATTGCGTTGCTTGACATTATAAAATGACCATGCTAATAACGGCAGTCCTGCGAAAGTAAAACCTAATACAGGATAGAGCGGGAGAACGGAAAAACAAGCAGCAAACAATGCGGCGTAATGCTCATATTTTTTTCCCCATTCCGGAATAACGGTTAACAAGCAGTCTCGAAAGAAGAGATAGAATCCAAAAAAGGCAATAGCATGCACCAAAACGAAATTAATGGCATACGCATGAAATGGCTCGAACAGAGTGAAGAGGACCATGAAAAAATCAATCCCATGTTGAAAGCAATACCGCGGCACACCGCCCATCAAGCTGTCAATTTGTGCATTGGGATTAAGTTGCCATAGATCATTGCACAACAAGGCGGAACGGACATTGGCTACAAAGTATTCTAGGCTGTCATGTATTTCCTGATAGTTGTATTCACCGGATCCCAAATAGATTAAGATGTATAACGTCGTAATGCAAAATCCAATAATGTCGTTTCTTCTTTTCGCGTTCATGATTTTGAGAAGCAGTAGTTATGTTAGCAGGCAATTTTGGACTTCAGCGTCACGAAGTATTACTTGGCGCTAAGTGGTTTCCAGCTGATAATCAGACCGAACATCATACGCAAGCCAAGGTTTAAAGCGACGAGGTTATTTTTATTACCACCTTTACTAGCCCCTACTCTCGGATAGAAAGTAATAGGACATTCGACTATTTTCATTTTCATTTCGAGAGCCGTGTCAAGGAGATAGGGATTGAACTCAAGATTGATTTTAGGAGATAAGTTAGGTAATAAAGCTTGGAGTGCATTGTTTCTACATAACTTGTAGGTAGTTCCAACATCTGTTAGTGTTCCTTGTTCCACGTGTTTAAACTCAAGCAGTTTGCCTACGAAGAAATTACCGTAATACATGAAGGTTGTCAATTGTGAGCCTCCGGTTCTGAGTTGTTCAACAATTCTAGAACCATTGACAATGTCCGCGTGAGGTAAATAGGCTAAAAATTTGTCAATGTCATGAGCTCGAAATGTGCAGTCGCCTTCGCAAAGCAAGGTGAGAGTCGTATCGGTTTGATTCATACCCTCGGTTAATGCGCGATAAACACAGGCTCCATAACCTTGAAGTGTTTCGTTGTAGACTATCGCCCCTGTTTCTTTGGCGAATTCCATTGTTCTGTCGGTGCTGTTGTTGCTAATTACAATAACTCGTTGCACACGAGGATGAACCTGAAAGTCACGCACAGCTTCTTGAATACTCAATTCGTCATTGTATGCGGTCAGCACTACGGTGAGTTTCTCGTCTGGGCTAACAGGATTATTCTGAACTATCCTATTGTCTTTCTTAATCCATAAAAGTTCAAAGAGGACCATGATAACTCCTAGGAACAGACCGGAAATGGTCACCAAAAGGGTGGTTTCAATAAAGGGCTTACACGTTAGATTCAAATGGTCATTCGAAATCAATTTGAGCAACAAAAGCGCCAGAGCAAACATCATATGAAGTCCCATCGCAAGGACAAAGATTATGACCCCATAAAATGTCAGACGTGGTTTCATAGCATGAAGATTTTGAGCGAAAATACGTTAATTGGTCAAAGTCTTACCGTAGCGATGTCCAACTTATTGAAGTCAAGGCAACTTAATTCCCATTCCGTGACGGAGATCTCAGATGCGATATTATGAAGTATGATATTCGGATTGTAGTTGTAAACAATTTCAAACTAGCTTGACTTTTTGCCGCGTTCGGCAAACCAATAAAAGCGAATGGTCGATATTCATAGAATGAAGTTATCGCTAATGCTATTGGCTCTTAAAAATGCTTCCCCATCTCATTTCTCACCGCCACCACCGCCTCACGAATGGCGCTGTTGCCCACGGTGGCTTCAAGGTGCAGAATTTCACGGGCATATTCAGCAGCTGTGCTATCGGCTTTCACTCGGGTGAAGGCTACTTTGTAAAGCTCGCCGGTTTCTTCTTTGGCGCGTTTTACTTTGGCCCAGCATTCATCGCTGACATACATCTGAAGTGAAATGTTATGATCGAATTCTTCTCTCAACGCCTTGGTCAGGTCCATATGCAAATAAGCGGCATTCGATGAGCTAACCGAAAGGCGCATGACCATGCTTTGGGGAGTGGTGCGCTCAAGCATCACGATAATGCGCTCATAGGCGCTGATGCGCAATGGGGCGAGCGCCTTGTTGTTGTCCTGACGAAGCGCAAACATCCAGGAACGCTCGCGGTGCTTGATCCAGGTATTGAACAGATAGATGATGACAGATACCAGTGCGCCAACGGCCAAAACTTCAAGCATCAATAAGAGTAGGTGAGGAGTCATGCGTGTTTTGCTTTTTCTAAATCAATTTCAACTTCAAATGATAAAGGTGAACCATCAGCACCTTGCTGTTCGCTGCGAAAGCTATAGCCGCGCGTGTTCACCAAGTGTTGGGATACTTCAAGCGGAATGGATGCAGTCAATTGATTGGCCTGATAATGCACCTCTGCAATCGATAAATTCCAGGTGCGCAACACCACTTCAAAAACATCAATCGCGTTGAAATGCAGCGTGGTTGTTATTTCCTTGCCTTGGTGCAGTGCTTCGGCTTCAGCAAGTGAGATTCGCACGCGCAGCGATTGATTGCCAATCCGAATTTTCATGCGCTTCGATTACTTCTTAAGGCCAATCTCAGCCAAGCGTTCATCGAGGAAATCACCGGCTGAAATGGGCTCCCAATGTGGCGTTTCGCCGGCGGGAACACAGGAAGCCAAGCAATCTAGGCGCATTTCGCTTCGTGGATGCAGGAAGAAAGGAATACTAAAGCGCGAACTTCCCCATTTTTCACGTGAAGGGTTCACTACACGGTGAGTGGTACTCTTGAGTTTGCCATTGGTCAAACGCTGTAGCATGTCCCCGACGTTCACCACAATATGATCCGGTAAAGCCGTAACAGCCACCCATTCATTTTTCTTATTGAGTACTTCCAATCCATCGGCGGACGCGCCAATGAGCAGGGTGATGAGGTTGATGTCTTCGTGCTGACCTGCGCGCACGGCACTCTTAGGCTCAGCCGTAATAGGTGGGTAGTGAATCGGACGAAGAATCGAATTCCCGTTTTTGATTTTAGCATCAAAGTAGAATTCATCGAGTCCAAGATGAATGGCAATAGCACGGAGCATATAGCGGCCGGTAGATTCTAAATCTCGGTAAGCCTGAATGCCCACCTCATTGAAACCTGGCAGCTCTTGAGTGAAGATGTTCGCCGGATATTCCGATTTGATTGGATCGCCATCGGTCACCTCCTGACCAAAATGCCAGAACTCTTTCAGGTCGCCGGCGTTACTGCCTTTCGCATGTTCGCGGCCGAATGACGTATAGCCGCGCTGGCCGGCGAGCTCCACGATTTCATATTTCTTTTTGGTATCCTCCGGTAAATCGAAGAAGGCTTTTACTTCCTTGTAAAGTCGTTCGACCGTGGCTTCTGCAATCAAGTGGTTTTTAACAGCAACGAAGCCGATGCCTTCGTAAGCGTGCCCCAATTCTGCGACAAAGTTCTTTTTCTGCTCAGCATTGCCGTGAATGAAATCATTCAAATCAACACTGGGTATACCCATTTCGTGGAGACTCATACCTTAATTTTTTGTTTGATGCTCGCAAGTTAATCATAAACGAGAACAGTCAAGCCGGAGCCTGACTGTTCTCGACTTTATACATTGAAACGACTTATTCGAGTGTGATGATTTGTGTGCGGCGAGCGATGTTGCCGCATGAGTCGGTGCATGTCCACATACGGGTTATGCGACCTTCGGACTTGACTTCCTTGAAAATCACGTCAAATGTTTCACCGCTATTATCTACAGCCGCGAATTCAGCAGGCTCGGGAACCATATCGCGTGTGGTAGAAATATTGGGAGCCTCGCCCAACAGACGTGGAGGTTGCATATCGGTAATGTGGACGATTTGTTGCGCCTCGGCTGTGTTGCCATTCGCATCAGCGTATTTGAAAGTCCTTACCAACGTGCCGAGGCATCCGCCTGAATAGATGTGCTCATCGTATCCAATGGCGACCTTACCTGTCGGGGAAGTGGCGTTAATAGTGGGTAGATCCTGCAACGCATCAATGTCACAACTGATTTCGTGCTGGTAAGATTGAATTTGAATCTGAGCAGTAGCGTAAATACAAAGACAAGAGAGTACAAGGAGTACAGACAACTTTGTTTTCATGTTTTTAGATTTCAGTAAGGAAGCAAATGTACACAAAAAATGGAATGTTTAACATTCCATGCAAGATTTCGACGAATACTTTAAGTGTTCCGACTTAACCCCAGTTCAAGCCATTAATACTGAGTATGTTGTCGAGAGGAATGCGATGTCCGTCCTGGGTGTAAAGCACCTCTTGTTCGTGCTCGCGTTGCAATTTTTGGATGCGGGCATGAATGTTTTTGCACATGCCGTTTTCCAGGAATTGAAGGATGACGTTGGTGTGTGTCATGGGTACTCAGTTTTGATGAAACAAATATGTTATCGATTAATTCAAGAGGGTATGAAGCCTGCGTGAAAGAACCGTTAAGCGCTGTTACGATATCGTTTTTTGTGTTGGTTCCAAATGCGTTATATTCGCCATAATGCTCGTTCAAACTGCACCCATTCAAGGTCTCCGCCGCGCCGACTACGATGCTTTATTGAGCATGGGTTGGTTTCGGGGCACGGGAATTATCTACCGCAGCGAGGTGGTTTGTATCGACGAGCAGGTATACGGCATACGCAACATAAGGTTTCCGGTGCATGCTTTCAGTATGCGCCGATCGCACGCTAAGCTGTTTCGCAAGAACATGAATCGATTCAACTTGCGCGTTGGAACCCCTCGGGTTGACGCGCGAAGGGAAGAGTTGTACCGCGGGCACATGCATCGCTTCAAAGCCTTCGTGCACGAGACGTTGGAAGATATTCTGCTCTCCCCTCGGATGGGTGCTGAAATCGATGCCATGGAACTGAGTGTTTACGATGGCGAGAAACTCGTTGCCGTAAGCTATATCGATGCCGGTGAGAGCAGTATGGCTTCGATTCTTTGTCTGTACGACCCGGCATATGCTCGATTCAGCCTGGGCACCTTTACCATGTTGCTCGAAATCGATATGGCCAAACGCCTGGGATTGGATTATTACTATCCCGGTTACGTACTGGATCTGCCATCGGGTTTCGACTACAAACTGGAACTCGGACCATGTCAGTGGCTGAACAAAGACGAAGGCTGGAATTGGTCGCAAGCAATAACAGGCGAGGGCAAAGCCGCCAAAATCCGCCGAAAGCTCGATGCGCTAGAAGCACTCATGGCAGAAACGGGCAGGTCCTGGGAAAAAATGATCTATCCGTATTACACCCTGGGCCATTTAATTGTGGAGCGCCGGGATTTGGTGCGCGTCCCGACTTTCTTGACCTTTCAATCGGGCCTGCATGTCATCGGTGTATCCTATGATATCCAACTCGATCAATACATTGGTTTCGATTTGAATGAAGCCCTTGAACTGGATTACTTGCACCAATTGAAACTGTCGGATGATTACTTGCAAGGAAACAGTTATGTGCTACAAACGTTAAGCTGCAATCACGTCGCGCCATTACGCGAGGAGCATTTTGCCATCGATCTCGATGACTTTTTGAGCAAACTGGAATCGGCAGCTTGGATCCCGGTGGCAAACCCTTAAGATGGAATTCACCCTGCTTCCCTGTCCATTTAAAGTGTTGACCGGCTGCGACTGTCCTGCGTGCGGCTTGCAGCGCAGTGTTCTGCATTTGTTCCAAGGAGAATGGGGGCGAAGTTTCGAACTGCATCCGGCACCTGTGGAGTTGCTTGGAATGACGGTTATCTGGATTTTATTTCGAAGATTAAATTCCCCCTGGGCACCGATGGTCCTGCGATGGGGTAGTCTCCTATTGGCGGCAAGCACGCTGCTATTCTATGCATTGAAATTGACAAACGGTGCATGTTGTGAGTGATCTTTCACAGGACTTAACGAAAGGGGCTTGGCCTTTCGTTGTCAACCGTTACATTTGCCCTGCATGGGGAAATTAATCGCAATCCTGATTCTTGGATTAATCACAGTCGGAGAGTTGTCGGCACAAGACCGTCACATCATTCAGGTTTCCGGCGTGGTGGTGGCTACCGATTCACTCTTACCCGTGCCTTATGCTACGGTGTTTCGTTCACACGACAACCGCGGAACATTTTCCGATCATACAGGTTATTTCACCTTGCCTGTTTTTGCAGGCGACACGCTGAACTTCATCTTTCTTGGATTGAAGCGTTCGTATTACGTCATCCCTAATGATACGGTATCGAACCATATTTCGATTGTTCAGTGGATGGAGTCAGAACAGGTTCTTCTGCCAACGGTCGATATCTTGCCTTACCCATCACCGGCGCGATTGAGAGCCGAGGTCATGGCGCTGGATTTTCCGGGCGATACTTATTTTCGATTTGACCGCACCGCAGCGTCTGTATCCAATTACGATGGTTTAAGGGACCTCTCCGCGGAGGCTTATGATGAAGCATCGGCTACTATGATTGCCCGATATAACGGAGGCTTTCGAAGCGGAGGTAATTTGCTCGACGCGGATGCCTGGGGACGTTTCGTGAACGCTCTTAAGCGGAAGAATTAATCTCAATCCTTATCGTAGTCGAAATCGGTTGATTGCATGCGCGTGTTTTGGCGCACATAGATTTTGTAATCCCGGAAACGGTCTTTCACAAAAACCAGGAAGTCATACTGAGAGCTGTTGATGAGAAAATCATCCGACACGTTGAGGTATGTAATGAAATCATCAAACTGATCATCGGTGAGGCTGATAATATCATAATCGACATAAAGCCTGAACAGTTCCTTCAAGAGTTCTCTTTTCCGATCTTCGTTTTCCATGTAAGCTACCTGCCGCTTCGATTGCTCTTTGCGGCTGAATTGCTGGTAGAGAAATGTGATTGGACTTTGCACAGCATTGATCCCGCTAAGCATATAGTCACGCTCATCGTATCCTAATTTATAGATGTCCTCCTGGATTTGCTCCAAATCACGCGGTGCAAATACTTCGACTTCAGTAAGCATGTAGCTGCGGGTATCGAGGAACAATCGCAATTGAAACGAATCCCGTCCAACCGAATCGCGATAGCTGATCAACCGCGTTTGAAATCCCAGCGATGTAATGGCAAGCGTGTCCTTTCGCAGACAGTTCACTGTGAATGTGCCATCGGGTCTGCCAAATCCGCCCTTCTTCGTTGCCCGATTGATGATGATGGCATTGGAGATGGGTTGACCCATTTCATCGAGCAACATTCCTTCAATGGTTATCAGGGTGCTGTCAACAGGAGTTTGCGCACGAGCTGCCAGCGCCCAAACAATTATGGAAAAGAGCGTAACGTATCGTGGGAATTGGCTCAACATTCTGCGGTGCAAGGTCGGCAAAAGTTTGCCGTGTAGTTTCAAAAAAAAATGCAACACAATTCATCGAAATTTCCGTGTATAACGGTAAGTGTATTTGCTACACTTATATTCGCCTCATTAACCATTAACCCATTATGAAAAGTATCTTCCTTTTCGCAACTGCCTTCTTGGCTGCGTTGATGCTTCAAGCACAAACTTCAGTGACCTTTTTGGTCAATATGCAAGGTCTTACAGTGAATGCTAACGGTGTTCATATTGCAGGCACGTTCCAGTCACCCCAATGGCAACCTGGCGCGACAGCCATGACTGATGCCGACGGTGATGGGATTTATGAATACACGACTACGGTGCCAACCGGTGTTCCGATTCAGTTCAAATTCATCAATGGTAATAACTGGGGCCCGAATCAGGATGAAGGTGTTCCCCAGGAGTGCGGTGTAGCTAATGGAGTAGGAGGTTTTAACCGAAACTTTACGCCCACGACGCCCACTTTCACCTACGGTCCCGTATGCTTTGCTGCGTGCGAAAACTGTCCGGCTTCACCTACGGCTGATGTAACGTTTGCGGTTAACATGGAGCAACAAACGGTAAGTCCGAACGGAGTTTTTGTAAGCGGTATTCCAACAACGGATCCTGCTTTCTCTCAGCAGATGCTCGATGCCGATGGTGATGGTGTATACACGGCAACGCTAACACTCGACACGAATCAAATAATCAACTACCGGTTTCAAAATGGTCTGGCCATTGCTGATGCTGAAGTCATTCCTGCTGCGTGTCGTTTCATGGTGCAAGGGATGATGTTCCGTCGCTTGGAATTGGCCTATGACGATACGACTGCAGCGACCGTCTGTTACGGTGAGTGCGCCGATTGTATCACTGTTATTCCCACGATTTCGGTTAGCCTAAGTGTGAACATGGCTGAACAAACGGTTTCGCCCGATGGTGTTCATGTGATGGGGAATTTCCAAGGCTGGAATGCATCCGCTACTCCCATGGCTGATGAAGATGGTGATGGCATTTACGAAGCGACAGTTGAAGTGGAAGAGAACGCCAATTTGCTCTATAAATTCATCAACGGAAATGTTGACACCCAAGCGGAGAACGTACCATCGGTGTGCGGATTACCTGATGGATTCGGATCCTATAATCGTGTGCTTGAATTGGGAACCTCAGATGTTGTTGCTCCCGTCGTTTGTTATGGTCAATGTGAAAACTGCGCCGTCATTCAACCGGATGTGAACGTCACCTTTCTGGTAAACATGGCCAATGAAACCGTGAACCCTGATGGAGTTCAGGTAGTAGGAACTATGCAAAACTGGACGCTCGGTGCCACGCCTATGACTGATGACGATGGAGATGGTATCTACGAAGTCACGCTATCCCTTCCTGCCAACGATAGTATTGAATTTGTATTTGTCAACGGTAATGATTGGTCGCTGACGGAGTCAGTTCCTGCCGATTGCGGCGTGGACAATGGTCTCGGTGGTTTTAACCGTTCGTTTTACATAGGCGATATGGACGCGGTGTACGGTCCACTGTGCTTCGGTCAGTGCATCGATTGTGAGCCTATTGTTGAGCCAACAACAGTGAATGTGACGTTCCGAGTGAATATGGCTAATGAGACTGTAAGTGCTATGGGAGTGTATGTGGTTGGGAATTTTCAGGGCTGGACACCGGGGGCTTCAGAGATGACCGACGGTGATGGCGATGGTATCTTTGAGTACACATCAGCAATAGAGGTTAACACAGCTGTTGCTTACAAGTTTCTAAATGGTGATGCCTGGGGACCTGCCGAGGAAGCTGTTCCTGCCGACTGTGGTGTCGACAACGGTTTCGGCGGATACAACCGCTCATTAACTCTTGGAGTAAACGATTCAACACTGCAAACCGTTTGTTTTGCATCATGCGCCGACTGTTTGCCGGTAAGTTTGGTTATTGTCACGCTCAATGTGGACATGACCAATGAGTCGGTGAGCAACGATGAAGTTTTTGTTGCGGGCTCTTTCAACAGCTGGACGCCCGAAGCTATGATTCCACTTGGCAACGGCGTTTACCAACTCCCTATTGCCGTTAATTCCGGTGAAGTGATTTCCTACAAATTCGTGAATGGAACGAGCTGGGAAAGCGTGCCTGCAGAATGCGGAACGGATGACATGTTTGGAGGTTATAACCGCAGCTTATTGGTGGGCAACGGCAATGAAGAGATTCCTGCGGTATGCTTCGCCACTTGCGGTCCATGTGTCGTTGTGCCTACGCTGCAACTCACGCTCACGGTGGATATGAGTCAACAAACGGTTAATGCATCGGGCGTTTATGTAGCGGGCACGTTCAATAGTTTCTCAGCCACAGAAACTCAAATGCAAGAAATTTCGCCTTCGATTTACCGCGCAGTTGTGACGGTCGAACAAAACCAGCAGCAGTTTTTCAAATTTTTAAATGGACCGGATTTCACATTTGCTGAAACCGTTCCTTTCGAATGTGGTGTTGACGATGGCTTTGGGGGATACAATCGCACGGTTGTCACCAACCAAAACAACATTACCATGCCGGAAGTCTGTTTTGGTTACTGCGCAGGTTGTGCGATTCAAGTTGCCGAAGTAGACAAGAATGCACTGTTGGTGTTTCCAAATCCGGCTGATGGACTAATTCAAATTCAAACAGCCCTGCCAACAGTATTAAACGTGTACAATGCGCAAGGTGCATTGGTGGTGCAATTCAAAGCACAAACCACACGTGTGCAATTTGATGTGCAGGATTGGAGCTCAGGCCTCTACCATGTAGTGGCTGAGAACGGAGGTACTACCTCCTTTGTCGTTCGCTAATACGATGGAGATGATTCAACCGGAAAAGCTTCGCTTCGGCGGAGCTTTTTTTATGAGAAGTATCGAGCGATTTTCGCTAGCATTTCGGCCTGCACACTGCCGTTGGTGCAAACCAGGTCTTCACCGAAAATGTAGTTATCGCCTCCGGAGAAATCGGTTACGGTACCACCGGCTTCCTGAACGATGATACACCCGGCGGCTACATCCCAAGGATTGAGTCCGTATTCATAGAATCCCTCCACACGACCACAAGCCGTCCAGGCCATATCCAACGCAGCACTGCCCAGTCTGCGCAGTCCACGGGTAGAACGCATCATATCTCGGAATAAAGCGATGTACGCTTCCTCACGTCCGAAATCATCGTAAGGGAAACCGGTTGCAAAGAGCGATTGTTCCAGGGAAGGAATAGCTGAAATGCGAATAGGTTGTCCATTGAGAAATGCACCGCCACCTTTCCACGCAGTGAAACACTCGTTGCTGCTTGGATCGTAAATGACACCTGCAATGGCTTCATTACCTTGGCAAAGTCCAATGCTGGTGCACCATACGGGCATGCCGTGCACAAAGTTCGTTGTTCCGTCAAGAGGGTCAATTACCCAGTTCAGACCACTTGCAGCGGGTGCGCCTGTTCCTTCCTCTGCAACAAACCCTGCTTCCGGAAGAATGTGTTTGAGGCCTTCAACAAAGCGGCGTTCGCTTTCCTTATCGACGTAGGTCACCAGGTTGTTTTCGCTTTTCACTTCAGCGATGTTCTCGCTAACGGTGGTTTGCGCTTTCATCCAATCGCCTATTTCCTTGCTGAGCGTTTCAACTTGTGCGGTAATGTGTTTCAGAGAAGAATCCATGAGGTGAATTTATTAATGCCTGTGCTTTCACACGCATGCTTTGGCGAGCCGAACATTGCAGTTTTCGAATACGTAAATACTGCTGTCCGCATTACCATCATCGGCAGGT
This sequence comes from Flavobacteriales bacterium, assembly GCA_947464885.1. GTDB lineage: Bacteria > Bacteroidota > Bacteroidia > Flavobacteriales_D > Sanyastnellaceae > JAIBBG01. The sequence continues at coordinate 11,572 of CANHYZ010000001.1, read as the reverse complement.
GGAAGGCCATATTACGTGAGGGGTAAGGAACGTGCCCAAAGTTTAAAGCTGCTGATGCAAAGCGGAGCAAGCGTGTTTGTTAATGAGAATAGGTTTGTTGGTTTCAGCGGCAAAGTAATGACGAACCTCCTTGTCAATCATCGTCAATCAGTAATTCGTCAGCCGTACTATTTTTCTCTCTCACCATTTCCCGATAAAAACACACCACCTATTAAATCGCCTTTACCGGATGTAAGTCGATGGGCTTTCGCAAAACAGATGTTGGTGATGTTTGCTTCGTTAAACTTAATAGATCATGCAATCAATCACATTTATTTCTCTGGCGTTGGCCCTTCTGCCCGGCACTTTGACTGCTCAGCAGGATGTTGTTGCAGCCGGCGGCGACGGTTCTTCTTCCGAAGGAAGCATTTCCTATTCTATCGGGCAGGTTGTTTATACAAATGAAATCAGTGCTGAAGGAACTATCAATCATGGTGTGCAACAGCCTTATTCAGTGACTCCCATTTTCGTTGAGGAACCTCTAAAGCTTATCGATGTATCACTTTTTCCAAATCCCACACGCGATTATGTGCTTATATCCATGCCGGAATTCCGCCCGGGTATTACAATTTCAGTATTTGATATGCAGGGAGACTTGCTAGAGGAGAAATCTATGCAATCGGCCCAAACTCTCTTATTTGTGCATGAGTGGTCCGCCGCTCACTACATCATTCGACTTTGCAATCAGTCGCGCAATTGCGCGGAATACAAACTAATCAAGCAGTAATCAGCCTAAACACCTACCATATCATGTGTACCAATCAAACACTTTTTCGCTTAATCATACTAATTATTCTACCGTTTTTTTCTTTAACAGCCGTTGCACAGGTGCCTCAGAAAATGAGTTACCAGGCGATTATTCGCAGTGCATCACAAACACTGCTTACCAATCAGAATGTTGGCCTAAGGTTAAGCATTTTGCAGGGCAGTGCGTCAGGCACGGAGGTATATGTCGAGACGCATGATGCGCAAACGAATGCCAATGGTTTATTATCCGTTGAGCTAGGAAATGGTAATGCTGAATTGGGGAATTTAGGTGACGTCAATTGGTCATCCGGACCATACTTCATTCTGTCGGAAGTGGATCCATCTGGAGGCACTAGCTATTCTATTATTACGACTACGCAGTTGCTTAGCGTGCCATTCGCTTTGTATGCTGAAACTTCCGGAAGTTCGATTCCCGGGCCTCAGGGCCCTATTGGGCCGCAAGGCGAGCCGGGTGTTGCCGGTTCGCAAGGACCTGCCGGGCCACAAGGTGAAACTGGTGCTGCCGGCACTTCTGTAGAGTTTCAGGGTAGCGTAGCGACCGAAGCGGAACTGCCAAATATGGGTGTTTCAACTGGAGCCGGATACATCGCACAGGACAATGGTCACTTGTGGGTATGGGATGGCGCTAGTTGGTTGGATGCCGGAAGTATTCAAGGTCCTCAGGGAGCACAAGGTGAACAGGGCCCTGCCGGTGCTAATGGTGCACAAGGTCCTGCCGGTGCACAGGGACCTGCCGGTGCACAGGGACTCCAAGGTATTCAAGGTCCAGCCGGTCCGCAAGGTCCAGCCGGAAGTGATGGTGCAGAAGGGCCGCAGGGGCCGCAGGGCGTTGGTGGCGCTCAGGGCGCAACAGGTGAGGCGGGACCTCAGGGGCCTGTAGGCCCTCAGGGAGCTTCCGGCCCACAAGGTCCTGCTGGTGTGCAAGGTCCTGCAGGTGCAGATGGTACTTCAATCAGCATTCAAGGAAGCGCAGCAACGGAGAATGATTTGCCAACAACGGGTAATTCTAATGGTGATGGATACATTGTTCAAAGCACTGGATTTTTGTGGATTTGGGATGGTAGCGACTGGATAGAGGCCGGGAACATTCAGGGGCCTGCAGGTCCTGTCGGTCTAGTTGGTGCACAAGGTCCGGCCGGCCCTCAAGGGGCAGCTGGTGTTGCAGGAGCTCAAGGCCCTGCTGGGGCTCAGGGCCCTGCTGGTCCTCAAGGCCCAATAGGGGCTCAAGGTCCTGTCGGACCTGCTGGTCCTCAGGGTGCAGATGGTGAACAAGGTTCTGTTGGTCCAGCGGGTAACGCCGGACCTCCGGGTCTCGCCGGACCTCAAGGTCCTGCTGGTGCACAAGGTCCTGCTGGTGCTAATGGAACTAACGGCACGAATGGTCAAAACTCATTGGTCAAAACTACGACCGAGCCTGCCGCTAATAACTGCCCCAACGGTGGTGTGAAATTGGAATATGGCTTGGATGCGAATGGCAACGGCATACTCGACGCGGGCGAAATCAATGCTTCACTTACGAAGTATGTATGCAATGGCGTAGCGGGTGCAAACGGTGTTGCCGGAGCTGTTGGTCCGCAAGGCGCAGCCGGTGCACAAGGTCCTGCGGGTCCTGCTGGTGCTAATGGAATCAACGGAACGAATGGACAGAACTCATTGGTTAAAACTACGACCGAGCCCGCTGCCAATAACTGCCCCAATGGTGGCGTAAAACTGGAATACGGCTTGGATGCGAATGGCAACGGCATACTCGACGCCGGCGAAATCAATGCTTCACTTACGAAGTATGTATGCAATGGCGTAGCGGGTGCAAACGGTGCTGCCGGAGCCGCAGGTCCGCAAGGCGCAGCCGGTGCACAAGGTCCTGCGGGTCCTGCAGGCTCTCAAGGTGAAACAGGAGTTGTTACCATTGGAGCATTTGCTGGATTGATTCAAGACATTCCTTCTTCACTCGATTATGTGTTTGCCGGTCCAACTACCACTTTACAGATTAGCAGTACTTCACAGCGAATTTCAGGAGCAGGAGTGGCGAGTTTAGCATTGGATCTGCAATTGCCGGCACAACAGATAATCACAGGGCTATGCTATCAAGGAAGTGATGGGGTAATTGAGAATTTTGTGGGGATTAGTTATACAATTTCCAGAGTGACTACAACGCTTCTTCCTTATTCGGCGGCGGCTTCAGTTTCGAATCTTGTCCCTGGTTCTTATAATGTTGGATTTTGTGTTTCGAATATTGGTGCGAATATTATCGGAGCAAATGATTATGCCAATGGTTGGGTCATGGTAACTAATTAGAAAGTCAGTAACATAACCAAAGAAACTTCAAGAGCGCACCATGGTGCGCTCTTGTTTTTTAAGCAGTACCGGATTTATCCTTTCCTTGTGTACTTGGTCAAAATCACAATCTGCTGATTCTCGACTTTACCTTCAACTTGCTCGACATTGTCTGCGACGAGGCGAATGTTTTTGACCACCGTACCTGCACGTGCACTAAAGCTCGTACCTTTTACATCGAGGGTTTTTATCAGAACAATGGTGTCGCCGTCACTGAGTCGTTGTCCATTGCTGTCAACGTGAAATTGAACGGCGCTATCGTTCTCATGATCTCCCGTTGATCGCGCCCAGGCTAGTTGCTCATCATCGAGGTAAAGCATGTCTAGTGCGTCGGCAGCCCATGTTTCATTGCGCATGCGCTGAAGCATACGCCAGGCCGCTACTTTAACGGGCACATGCTCACTCCACATACTGGTGAGCAAACAGTTCCAATGCGCTTCATCGAGTGGTGCTTGTTTGGTGAGTTGAGCATTGCAGGTTTCGCATACGCAAATGCTGTCATCCGCATTGCCATCAGCGGAAGGTGGAAGTTCATAAACGCTAAGCGATGAGGAAGCTGCACAAAGTTCGCAGCTGTTGTTGCTGCGCGCAGCTAGGGTGGTTAGTAAGGAAGACAAGGTTGGTTACAGTTTCCGACAAAAGTAGTGACCAGTGACGAATGACTAGTGACGAATGAGTTGACAGATGTAATAAGTCGATTAAGTCGTTTTTTTTCGCGAAAGGATGAACGCTCGCAGCACAAACAGAACTCCGCGCCCATTTGTCATTAGTCACTTGTCACTTGTCACTAGTACGCTACTTCCACCATCCTATACGCTCCAAACGCTCCCAGTCCGCCTTCGATATTACTGTACACAATCGTGGGCTCTGCGAAAGGATTGCCGAAGTTTTGATTTTGGAGTGTCTTGTGGTAACGGTAGTAAGATTCGCTGCAATTGAGCACAGCGAGACGTTTGTTGGAAACGGCTCCATTGTAGCCGTAGTAGGTGATATTTTCTTCTACATAGATTTTACCGTCAACCAATGATTCATCATCTCGGTAGTTTTGGCCTTCAATATAACTGTAGGATTCGCCGGGAAACCAGAAGTCTTCATTGTAGTAGATAAAGCGGTAGTATTGGAAATCGCTTGAGTTGTCGCGGAGTGTTGTTTTATAAATAAACTCGTTTATTTCTTCGCCAAAGTTGTTGACGTAGTTGCTCGAGTCCAGTGTCGCGGATTCTATCAATGGCAGCTCTGCGGGTATAGTTGTTTGCGCCACGACTTCCTCTCCGGTTGGAGCCTTAACACGCAGGGTGTATTCCACGCCAAGGGCAAGAGGATACTCGGCAAGTGACAACACGTATTGACCAATGTTGAAGTCGTATTGAAAGAATGCTTCATTGCTTCCATCGGTGATGGATACCTCTAGATTGTCGTTTGGACGTTCTACATCTTCGGAGGAGAATACGGGGCGCGACCAATCGATAAAGGCCATCACCGAGTCTACGTCAGGACTAATGAAACACGATACAACCAACTTGGGATCCGTTTCAGGTAGTTTGATATCGGCATCTTGTTCACACGAGAATAGTGATAGCGCAAGCAGAAAAAGAAACAGAATTTTTTTCATCATCTTAGAATTTGTATGACCACGATACGGATGGCAGAATAGGGAAGAGCGAAATCTGACTCAGATATTTGCTGCCGTTGTCTCGAGTTTGAATGTTATAGAAAAATGGGTTTCTTCGATTGTAAGCGTTGTAAACCCCCAGTTCAAATGTGCGCTCACAACGGCGTAGTTTCTTATCCCATCGCGCAGCAATGTCGAGACGGTGATAGGGTGCCATTCGGAAGCTGTTTTTGGGTCCATAATCGACTGATGCAGTTGGATACACAAAAGGCGAAATTGAAAGGGGATCATTGGGTATGGTCTGGTAATCCGCCAGTGGCAGCGTGATGGCTTGTCCCGTTCCGTAAACCCAGGTGGCTGAGATAGTGAGATTGTCGCGCAATTCGTAAATCCCGACTATGGACAGGTCATGGCGACGATCGTAACGAGCGAAAAAGGGTTCACCATTGTTGAGCTCATCGAATTGAAGTGTCGTCCATGAAAGGGTGTATCCAATCCAGCCACTGAGTTTTCCTGTTTTACGCTGCACCAACAATTCCGCGCCATAACTGGTGCCGTTGCCGCTGGTAACGTTGTCTTGCCAGGTGAGTTTTTCCTCTCCACCAAATTCTCCGACACTGAGAAAACTTGCGCCTTCTTTATAGCCAATAATGTTCGACATGGTTTTGTAATACCCCTCGAGCGTGACGGTTAGGCGCGGGTTGGTAATGTCTTTAGCGAGGCCGAGTGCAACCTGGTTGGAACGCTGTGGTCGCACACGCTCGGTTGCAGGAACCCACAAGTCTGTTGGCAATCCGACGCCGGTGTTGGACAACAAGTGGAGGTATTGATTCATGAGCGCATAACTTCCTTTGATGCTCATGTCTTCGCGCAGCATATAGCGCAAGTTGACACGTGGTTCAATGCCGAAGTAGTTTGTGCTACCCATGTTGAAATGACTCACGCGCGCGCCGAAATTGGCTTTCAGGGGAGCGCTGATTTTCCAGTCATCCTCCAGGTAAACACCGTTTTCGAAGCAGTCATAAATTTCGTCTTCGAAGGTGGCCTCGAGAGCATCGGTACTTTTGATCACAACTGCACTGGGAGTGAAGCGGTGATAGGTCGTTTGAGCACCAAGCTTGATGTGGTGTTTGGAATTGGGCAAGTAATCAATGTCGTGTTTCAATGTCCAGTCGCGAATACCACTCAAGAATCGAAGATCGAAGGCATCACCGTTGGACTGTTCGTCGGTAACACCCAATTGAAGGTTGTATTTCGAAAAGACAAGGGAAGTATTGCTAAACGCTTTGTCGCCGATAATGTGGTTTAGCCTTGCTGTCGCCGTGGCATTTTGCCAAAGGAAACTTCCATAAAAACTGCTGTTATCTTCGCCATTGCTTCGGAAGTAAAATTTGTCTTTGCCGAAGTATCCGCTCACATAAAGTCGATTGCGGTCATTTAAAATGAAATTGACTTTCGCATTGAAGTCGTAAAAGAAGTAACCTCCTTTTTCGTCACGCGGCAAGAAGGGATAAATCAAGGCATCAATGTAGGTGCGACGACCGCTAACAATCCACGATGATTTGCCTTTGCGGATGGGACCTTCCAGCGTAAGTCTCGAAGAAATGATACCGATACCGGCTTCTCCGTGCACAGCTTCCTTATTACCGTCTTTCAATTGCATGTCAAGCACTGAGGATAGTCGTCCGCCATAATGCGCAGGAAAACCGCCTTTCACCAGTTCAACACTTTTCAACGCGTCACCATTGAAGATGGAAAAGAAACCGAAGAGGTGGTTGGCATTATAAACTACGGCGTCATCAAGAATGATGAGGTTTTGATCAGGGCCACCGCCACGCACATAAAACCCGGAGCTGCCTTCACTGCCTTTTTGCACACCGGGCATCAGTTGGATGACTTTGAGTACATCTTTCTCTCCGAATAGCGCCGGTATTTTTTTAATCTGATCGATGGGGATATCAATCGTGCTCATGCGCGATTCTTCAGCAACAGATTCATTGCGCTCGCCGCTCACGGTTACTTCACCAAGGGTTACTTCTTCCTTGGTGAGTGAAATGTCTTTTCGAATAGATGATGATCCGTTGAGCGCAACAGTAGAGGTTTGGTAACCGATTAAGCGAAAGGAAACTTGCCAATTGCCTTGCGGAATGGTGAGCGAATAGAACCCATAGGCATTGCTGGAAGTACCGAGATTCAGTTCGCTGCAATAGATAACAACCCCGGGCAGCGTTTCACCGCTGCCTTGTTCGGTGATCGTGCCACTCAAGGTGACGGTTGCTTGTTGCGCAAAAGCCGTTGCAGTAATGCCGAGCAGAACTATAAATGATAGAAAATGACCTAAGACCGATTTCATAGTAACGTGCAAGCTAATCCAATTTTCAAAAAGACATTTTGACTCGATGTATGTTGCTTGAGACCATTCTTGAAATTCTACCAACGAAAAAGAGCCGCCCGAAGGCAGCTCTTTTTGATATGCTCAAGGGTGAGCTTAGTTTGTCACTACAATTTTTTGCTTTGAAACACCCTGTTTGTTTTGTCCTGAAAGAACGTAGAATCCAACAGTCAGGTTTTCGATTTGGTAGGTAAAGCTGTTATCGGCATTCACCGTGAATGACTTCACCAATTGACCTGCTTCGTTCATCAAATAGTAGGTTCCTTCGTTGAGGGCCTTAACGGTGAAGCTACCATTGTTTGGATTCGGATACACATTGAGGTTGATGGATTCCAGGGATACAAGCTCATCATTGTCGCGTGTTGCAGCAATGTCAGCGCGCGTATCTTCTTCATCGGTCATAACACCTGCAGCTGCCACATTCAAGGTGTAGTCTTCCACCTCACCATAGCTTGATACACCGCATGGTGTGGCGTTTGCACCGGAAGCGGTGTCGGTCAAACGGATGCGCATGCGCACGGCACCAATGCTTGCAGTGGTCGGAATGACAAAGCTTCCGCTGTAGGCTCCGCCAAGAACAGAGGTGTAAACGTTTTCGCCGGCATCGATAAAGTCACCGTCGCGGTTCCAGTCACACCAAATAAGGACTTGGTCGGTAGTGAAGTTGTTATTAACGGTAATGGCGAACGTACGGGTTGCACCACGAACAACAGTAGTAGTTGTTGTTGTGAAGTTTGAGTACGTTGAAGCATTGGATGTCTTGCTAAAACCACATACTACCTTACGGATGTATTCAAATGAAGTGGTCGCATTCGCTGCAGTAGTTGTAGCAGAGCAGTAGGTTGTTGTTCCGCCGGTAATCGACATGGTGATACCGCTGCTTGTTGCTGAAGCAGGAACGGCGCAAGTAGCATTGGATGTCATAACGCAGGTAACGACCGCACCGTTGGTAAGTGTGGTGGTGGTGTAGGTCGCGCTGTTGGTTCCAACGTTGGTTCCGTTGACTTTCCATTGGTACGCCGGAGTTGTTCCACCATTGGTTGGAGTCGCTGTGAACGTAACGGAAGATCCTGATGCGGCCGGATTGGTTCCGGCTGTAATTGCAATACTAACGGCAGGAGCCACAGATGGATTCACGGTCATCGTAATGCTATTGCTACTTGCGTTTGGTGTTGTTGCGCAAGATGAACTCGATGTAAGTGTGCATGCCACAACCGCACCGCTGGTAAGCGTGGTGGTTGAGAAAGTTGCTGAGTTTGTTCCGGCAGCAATCCCGTCTACCGACCATGCATATGAAGGTGTGCTACCACCATTGGTTGCTGTAGCTGTGAATGTAACAGATGCACCGGCACAGCTTGGATTAGTCCCTGAAGTAAGTGCGATGCTAAGAGCAGGAGCTGAAGGAGCATTTACTGTAACTGTGATGGCGTTTGATGTTGCCGGGCTTCCGATTACTCCGCTTTGGTTTGAGGTCATTACACAAGAAACAACATCGCCACTGGCAAATGAGGAGGAGCTGTAAGTAGCTGCGTTTGTACCCACGTTGGTGCCGTTCACCTTCCACTGATAAACCGGAGCAGAACCACTATTGGTAGGAGTGGCAGTAAACGTCACATTAGCACCTGAACACGTTGGGTTAGACCCACTGGTTACCGCGATGGATACGCCAGCTGTAATGCTGCAGGGTGCAATTTGATAGGAGAATACACGGGTGCGTGCAGCACTTGTTCCGGTAGCCCCACCCATATATTCGCTGGTGCTCCAGAAGGTGACACCGTCAGGATCCAAACACTGGTGTGCGTAGTCACCGTTGCGGTTACCACCGGTTTGTGAGCCTGTACCGGCTACAACCAAGGTCTCGGTAACAGGCATTGTTCCCAGCGGATCGCATGAGCGACGGCCGGTATAGTAAAGACCGGGGTAGATGCTCGTTGAATTGGCCTTCAAGTAGCTCAAACCGATAGAGCCGTTGTTGTCCATACAAAGGGAGCCCATCCAGCGGGTGCTGGCATCCGGTGTATAAATACCTTCTTGGTAGACCGACCATACACCTGTGCTTTGGTTCTGACGCAATTCAACCCACTTGATGCTGCGCTGTGTGGTGCTGATTTGAACAGCCCAATTCAGGAGCATAGTGTTGTAACCACTCCATGATTTCCATTGCGCGCGATACATCATCGCTCCGCCAATACCGTCGAGTTTTTGTGTGGTGCCTGGCTGCGATACATCGTTCCAACTTGCGTTATATGTAGAGTTGAATGCTGCAACAGGAAGTTGTGAAGCAAGGGTAATGGTCGCCGTTGGTGTTGTTGGCGTCCAGTTTACCGTCATGTTGTAAAGGTTCACGCGGTCAACATAGGCAGTTCCCCAGTTGTTGTCTTCGTATGAAACAATAGGGCACGGAGTTCCTGCAGCAGGTAATGTGCCATCAGCGGCGTCGCCGGGCAGTGGAACAAAGAAGCCGGCCTTGGGTGGCGTATAGTTCACATACACCGAACGCGCTCCGGGAGTACCGGCGAGCATCGCTGTGCGCTCAAAACAAAATACTTTCTGTGTCGATTGGTTAGAGGTCATGTAATAACCGTCTTGCCATACGCTGAACTTCAGGTAATCCGGGAACTGAGGCGATACATAGGTGTACGTGTAGTATGAACCCAGAGGATTGTTGGTAGTAGATACCGCGATGTAAATCTTACGGTCAGTAGATGTTCCGAATTGAGCCAGAAACCAACGGTCAGCAGCTTTGTCGTACATGACAATCGGGTCACCGTTGTTGCCTGTAGCGGGAGACCACAGGTTACCCAGTGTTCCGGTCAACAATACAGTTCCCGTGTTTTTATCGTACACTTTGAAAACCGTAGCATTGATCATCTGGATGTAGTGGTTCGGACCTACTGCTCCGGATGGGTCATAGGGACGAAATCCGGCAGCAGTTTGTCCGGCCCAGTTGGCTTTGTAACCCATACTAGGCTTATCACCCATTGCTGTTTGCATGGTGGATGGATCGTTGTCATACTGTGCTCCATCTTCGGGTGTGAACTCGAATTTGGTTGCCTCACGGTGTTGACGATCGGATGATTCTTTCTTGACGAATTTTGACTCGTCAACGGGGTTCTCGGTGAAGATCTCCGAGAGCGGACGAGTGATGTGAAAGGAGGAGGATACGATAACGCCGGATTCTTGGTGCTCCGTCTGAGCGACCATCACTGTGCCGGCGAACAAAGCCAGCCATAAGGTAAACAGTTTTTTCATGGATAGAAATTTGGTTGTTTGTTAAGGTTAAAGTCCGCAACGGGTGCAGACACTTACAGTTGTATCAAAGATAGAGAAACAAATCTTGTTGTGTGCTCTCAAAATGCATACTTCTTAACATATCGGTGAGTTTGCAAGAACACATAGAAAGAAATTCAGTTCGCTACGTGTAAAGGTCGTTGTAAGTACTTTTGAATTCAATTCAGCCCGTGTTCAAGTTAGCCGCAATAGCCATTTTTCTATTCACTTCCGTCGAGGTCTTCTCGCAGCAAACGGTGCTTTCGGGAAAGGTTGTTAGTGATAATGGAAACGCTGTTCCTTTCGTCACCGTTGCGTGCACGAACCTATCTACCGGAAAAATCAAAGGGATAACGTCATCTGAAGAAGGGGCGTTTTCATTGCCACTTGTGCCCGGTAACTATCATCTCAAGGCGCACATGATTGGATATGTGGACGCTGATACACTCATCAATCTCGGGTATTCAGGGCGGCAGCAATTAACCCTGGTGATGCGTGCTGCTGAAAATGAGCTCGCAGCAGTGGCTGTTTTTGCCGACCGGCGTGACCTCGCTCGTGAGGTTGTCTCCAAAACCATTGATGCCAGAAGCGCACACTTCAACGGTTCCGGTGAACCCTTGCAGTATAATTCCTATACCCGGACATCGGTGCAATACCTTACCCCTGATACTGCAAGCGTCAAGGGGGATTCGACTCAAACCAAAGAGAGTCGTAAGAACCGCCCGTTAATCACGCTGCAATATCACCTCAGTGAAGCGCAATGCGTGGCCCATTGGCAAGCGCCCGGACGTTACGCGGAGAGTGTACAGGGTGTGCAGGAATATTCAAAGGACAAGCCTCGAGAAAATTCTGCAGGAGCCACCGTTTCCATGAGCTATGGTGAGTCGGAAATCATCCCGCAGCAATGGGCATACGACGATAATTATGTGCTGAATTCCACACTGGGATTTCATGAATATGACGTCTACGCGCGCTTGCTGCACGTTCCTGCCGTGTGTGATAAAAAGATCTTATCGCCAATTGGTGAAGGCGCGATGTTAAGCTACACCTATGACGTGGTATCCGTCAGCGACAGTTTAAACGATAAGACCTACACGATTCAATTTCGAGGGCTTTTCCCGGGCGAACCCTTACTGGAGGGAGTCATGAACATACGT